>NZ_JBEXJN010000005.1:101606-268757 GCF_040609115.1 Lentzea sp. NPDC004782 | reverse complement strand
TTTCAACACCCCCCCCTTGGGGGGGCTGGGGGCGGGGCCCCCCCCGGCGGTTGTACGTGCGCGGCCATCTCCTTTCCTGCTGTGTTGGATGAAGGAGCCCTTCATCGACCGCGACGAGCGGCCTGCGGCGGGAAGCGTGCGGCGTCAGGCTTTCTTCTTGGCCGCGATCTGGTCGATGACCTCGGACTGGGAGACGACGATCTTGCCGGCCAGCGCCTTCGAGCCCACGTGCACGCCCTTGGTCTGGGCGTCCTTCGCCATGTCGACGCCGCTGCGCAGATGGCGGGAGAGGGCGGCGAGGAAGAGGTCGTCGAACTGCTTGCCCTGGGCGGCCTTCAAGGAGTCGAAGTCCTTCTGGGTCATCATGCCCGCCATCTTGTGGGTGGCGGCGGCGTCGTCGCCGGGGACCTGGATGTTCCAGGAACGCAGGTAGGTGGCCATCTGCTCGATCTCGCCCGCTTCGGCGGTGGAGATCTTGTCTGCCACGTTGACGACGAACTCGTCCTTGGACTTCTCCAGGGCCATCTTGGAGATCTCGATGGTCTGCCGGTGGTGGGGGATCATCATCAGCGAGAACTTCGCATCGTCGTCATTGGCCGCCGGTTGACCGGAGTCGCCGCCCCCGGACGTCGAACAGCCCGTCAGTGCCAGCAGTCCCAGCACGAGGATGAGCAGACGCGCACGCATGAAGGCCTCCCGGTTCGGTTCCCTGTGTGGGCATACGGGTGGCCGTTCTGTCCGGTTCAGCGAAACTTCCGCAACCTAAGCGTTCAGGTCGTCGAGGGCGCTGACCACACCGGACACCACGTCGGGGTGGCCCAGGGGAAGCGGGGCCGGGATGCGGTCGTCCGGGGTGTCGTGGCTGCGGACCACCACGCGGGCGAAGGGTTCGTCGACCTCGACCTCGGGGTCGACCAGCAGGACCGAGCGGACCAGGTCCGAGTGGCTGCGGACCAGGTCGACCACGTCGGCTGCGACAGGGCCGCTGGTGACCACGTCGAGCACGGTCGAGGTGTCGTCGCGGTGCCTGGTCAGCACTTTGTCCACTGTGGACTTCCAGGTGGGGGCGGCCGGTACGCGGAGCCACACGATTCGCATGCGGTCCGCCAGTGGCCGCCAGGTCGCGGGGATCTCGTCGTGCGAGGCCTCGCCGGCTGGATCGATCACGAGCACCGTGGACGTGCCGAGCCGGCCGTCGGACACGACGCCGGGGCCGGTCGCCCTGGCGGGCTGGGTGAAGTCGCGCATGCGGTCCGGTTACCCCGCCGGGGTGAATACCACTCCGAATGGCGGTGACAAGACCAGTTGCGTGCGTGGACCTGTTGACGGACACCGGGTTGAGGTCCACGGCCGGTGATTGCTTGACCGCTTTCCGAGCGCAGGTTTATGGTCTAGACCACACCGAAACTGGATCGGCGAGCGACCTGCAGCGCTCCCGGTTCCCACCCCTGCCACGGGGCCCACCCCGCCTGGGAACGATCCAAGGAGTTCGGACGATGAAACTCACCCGAAAAGCGGCGCTGGTCATGGCCGCTGTCCCCGCAATCGTGTTCATCACACCGGTCGGCTCGGCCAGCGCGCATGGCTACGTGTCGTCGCCGCCCAGCAGGCAGGCGCAATGCGCTTCCGGAGCGGTGCAGAACTGCGGTGGTCCCCAGTGGGAACCGCAGAGCGCCGAAGGCCTGAAGGGGCAGACGACCTGCGCCGGCGACCGCCAGGACTTCAAGACCGTGCTGGACAACGACGGCCTGCCCTGGCAGGTGACCAACACCGGCACCAGCCTGACGCTGACCTGGACGTTCACCGCCCGCCACCGCACGCGTGACTACGAGTACTACATCGGTGGCACGCGCGTCGGCTTCGTCGACGGCGGCAACGCGGCGCCGGTCGACCCGGTGCGGCACACCATCGACCTGAACGGGTTCTCCGGCCGACAGAAGCTCCGCGCGATCTGGAACATCGCCGACACGGCGAACGCGTTCTACAACTGCATCGACATCAACATCGGTGGCACCGGCGGCAACCCGACCCCGCCGCCGACCACTACCACCACGACGGCACCACCGGTCGGTGGCACGTGGGCGCCCAACACCTACTACGCGGTGGGTGCGACGGTGACCTACGGCGGATCGAGCTACCGGTGCCGCCAGGCGCACACGTCGCTGACCGGCTGGGAACCGCCGAACGCGGCGTCGCTGTGGGAGAAGATCTGATCCGATGAAGCGCCTGGTGATCGCGGTCGCGGTCCTGGCGCTGGCGGGGTGCGGCGGAGAGGCGATCGTGCCGGAGGGCCAGTCCGGCCACGGGCACGGCGCCACCTCCGCCGCACCACCCGTACCCGCCGCCAGCGCGAGGTTCAACGACGCGGACGTGACGTTCGTGCAGATGATGGTCGACCACCTGCAGCTCGGCATCAGCCTCTCCCAGCTGGCGATGGCGAAGGCCGGCAAGCAGGAGGTGAAGGACCTCGCGGGAGCGATCAACACCACGCAACGCGAGGAGCTCACCACGCTGAAGTCGTGGCTGAAGCTCTGGGGCAAACCGGAGGGCGGCGGCGCGAACCTGCACGCCGCGCACGGAGGTCAGCCGCTGCTCGACGACAAGGTCATCGACGGCACCAAGGACAAAAGTGGCGCGGACTTCGACCTCACCTTCCTCAACCTGATGGCCGGACATCAGGGTGCCGCGGTCGAGATGGCGCTGACGGAGAAGAAGAACGGTTCGAACCCGGAGACCGTCGCCTACGCGGAGCGCGTGGCCACCTCAAGACAGGGCCAGATCGCGCAGATGCTGAAGGCCATCAGCGAACCGTAGGCGTTCGGTCAGCGGCCCGGCGTTCCCTTTCCCGCCATGGACGTTTTGATCTCGGGAGCGGGCATCGCCGGGCCCGCGCTCGCCCACTGGCTGGCACGCTTCGGCTTCTCGCCCACGGTCGTGGAGCGGGCACCGTCGTTGCGCCCCGGCGGTCAGGCCGTGGACTTCCGCGGCGAGGCGCATCTGTCCGTGCTGCAACGGATGGGCGTGCTCGACGCCGTGCGGGCAGCGCGGACCTCACCGCGTGACATGGTGTTCCGCGACCCCGACGGACGTGAACGGGCGCGGCTGCCCGCGTCGTTCACCGGAGGGGAGGTGGAGATCCGCCGCGGCGACCTGTCCCGGCTGCTGCACGAGGCGAGCGCCTCGGACGCCGAGTACGTGTTCGGCGACTGGATCACCTCGCTGCACGACGACGGCGCCGGCGTCGACGTGACCTTCGCGCGCGGGCCGTCGCGCAGGTTCGACTTCGTGATCGGCGCGGACGGCATGAGGTCCGGCGTGCGGCGGCTGGTCTTCCCGGACTACCGGCCCAGGTTCCAGGGCTACTACTTCGCGATCTGGGACGCCGACGGCGACGACCGCGACCTGACCTGCTCCCTGGGTGCGGTGACCGCGCCGGGGTGGCTCATGTACAGGTCGTCGGTGCCGCCGGAGCTGATGCCGTTCGAGGTGATCGCGCCCGGCGTCTACTTCGACTCGATCAGCCAGGTGCGGATGCCGACGGTGAGCTCCGGGCGGGTCACGCTGATCGGTGACGCCGGGTACGGCTCCACGCTGGGCGGCATGGGAACCGGGCTCGCGGTCGTCTCGGCCTACGTGCTGGCGGGGGAGATGGCGGCGGGAGAGGGCGCGTTCGCCAGGTACGAAGCCCTGATCGGACCGTACGCGCGGGGGTGCCAGGGCAATCCCGGCCCGTTCCTCGCACCCGCCACGCGGCTGGGGATGTGGGTGCGGGACAGGATGTTCGGACTGCTGCCGAAGATGCCGATGGTCGCGCGGATGGACCTGAGGGCGGCCACCGCGATCAAGCTTCCCGACTACGCACCAGTTCGCTGAGCAGTTCCTCCACGTGCAGCTTGGCCGCGTTGTGCATCCACCCGAACCCGAGCTCCTGTTGTGCCTCCCGCAGCAGCTGCTCGGCGCGCACGAGGTCATCCCGGCGCTGGGCGATCTTGGCCAGGCCCGCCTTCGCGAGCGCCCGAGTCGCGGACAGACCGGCCTGCGTCGCCATCTCCAGCGCCTGCAGGTAGTCGCGCTCGGCCTCGTCCTGGTCGAGGTCGAGCAACCGGTCCGCGCGCCGCCCGCGCAGCTCGGCGAGCTCCTCCTCGGCGCCCAGCTCGCCGACGGCGCGCAGTGCCTCGTCGGTCAGGGCGAGGGCCTCGTGCGGGTCCTCGGTGAGGTTGGCCAGCACGTCCATGACCTGGGCCGCGCCCCAGCGTTCGCCCAGGTCCTGGAACTGCCGCAACGCCTCGCGGGCCTGCGCGATCGCCTCCGCCCGGTCGCCCCTGGCGGCCCAGCCGGTGTAGGAGTTGCTGAACCCGATCAGGCCCTGGATCCACGGGTCCTGGCTGCGCTCGACCTCGTCCTGCAGCTCTGTGCGCGGCGCGTCCGGGTCCGGCGGGCCGACCAGCATCGCCCACGCGACGAGCACGAACGGTTGCCTGATCGGGCCGCTCAGGTGCTCCAACAGGTTCTGCACGCGTTCCGGGGCGGCCAGGGCGAGCAGGATCGCGTATTCCTCTGTGGACTGTTCCGGCACGCGGGCGAGGAGTTTCCGCGCCGCGCCTTCGACTTCCGTGCGGCTGCCCTTCACGTACCAGTACCAGGACAGCGCCGAGACGAGCTGCAACGCCAGGTCCGGGTCGTGCTCGGTCGCCCACTCCAGCGCCTGCAGGAAGTTCGCGTGCTCGGCGGTCAGCCGTGCGAACCACCGCACCTGGTCGCGCCGGCGCAGTTCGGGATCCGCGCGCCGGGCGAGCGCGAGGAAGTACGCGGCGTGCTCGGCGTCGACCCGCTTGTGCTGCGAGCAGAACTCGCGGATCGTCTCCAGCATGCGGTAGCGGCCGTCGACGGCCTCCACCAACGACTTGTCCACCAACGCTTCCAGCACTTCGAGGTCGTGCCCGCAGACCTGTTCGACGGCCTCCAGCGTCGCCCCGCCGCTGAACGTCGCCAGCGCCGCGGCCAGATCCCGTTCGTCCGCGTCGAGCAGGTCCCAGCTCCACTCCACGACGGCGCGCAGGGTCTGGTGGCGTGGTGCCGCGGCGCGGTTTCCTTTGGTGAGCAGGCGAAAGCGGTCGCCCAGGCGGGCTGCGATCTCCTGGGTCGTCAACGTCCGCGTGCGTGCCGCCGCGAGCTCGACGGCGAGCGGCAGGCCGTCCAGCTCGCGGCAGATGTCGACGGTGTGCTGGTCCTGCGCGAACGCGGGGTTCACCAGCCGGGCGCGGTCCACGAACAACGCCACGCTCTGCTCGGGCTTCAACGGCGGCACCGGGCACAGCGTCTCACCGGTGATCCCCAGGGCCTCGCGGCTCGTCGCCAGGATGCGCAACGAGGGACACGTGCTGAGCAGGTGCTGCGCCAGCCGGGCCGCCTGGACGATCACGTGTTCGCAGTTGTCGAGGATCAGCAACGCGTCGCGCTCGCGCAACGCCAGCGTGAGCCGGTCTTCCGGCGCCAGCACGGTTTCCTTGAGCCCCAACGCCTGCAGCGTCGCCGCCGGCACGTCCTTCACCGGCGCCAGGTCGACGAAGATCGCCCCGGGGCCGGCGCTCTGCAGCGCGAGCCGGGTCTTGCCCGCGCCGCCCGGCCCGGTCAGGGTGACCAACCGCGACGTCAGCGAGGCGAGCCGCCGCAGTTCCTCCTGCCTGCCGACGAAACTCGTGAGCTGCGCGGGCAGTTCGCGATGGGTCTGCCCGCGCAGGATCTGCAGGTGGATCGCGCGCAGTTCGGGTGACGGATCGGTGCCGAGCTCCTCGGCGAGCAACGAGCGGGCGTCCTCGAAGGCCTGCAACGCCTCGGCCTGCCGCCCCTGCTGGTTCAGCGCCTGCATCAGGTAGCCGCGCAGGCGTTCGTCCAACGGGTGCCGCGCGACGAGGTCGGAGATCTCCGGCACGTCGGCCTTGCCGAGCCGGATGCGCGCGGCGATCAGCGCGTTCGTGGCGGCCGACCGCTGCTGCTCCAGTCGCGTCGCGTGATCCGGCGCGTCGACGTCGGCGAGCGCGGGACCGCGCCACAGCTGAAGTGCCTCGGACAAAAGGGATTCCGCACCCTGCGGATCACCGTGTTCCAGCGCCTGCTGACCCTCCGCGGCCAGCTCCGCGAACCGATGCGCGTCGACCTGCCCAGCAGCTAGAACCAACCGGTAGCCGGCGGGGTGGAACTCGATCAGCGACGCGTCCCCGAGAGCCCTGCGCAGCCGGGAAACCTGTCCCTGCAACGCGTTCGCGGCGTCCGACGGCGGTTCGGAGCCGTAGAGCTCGTCGATCAACCGGTCGAGCGGGACGATGTCGCCCACCCGCAGCGCCAGCAACGCCAGCAGGGTGCGCGGCCGCGGGCCACCCACCGAGACCTTGCCGTCCGGGGAATGCGCCTCAACGGGGCCGAGAATGCCGACGTGCACGGTGTCAGCGTACGAACCGGCCGGGACTCGTACCCAGGACCCGGCGAAAATGGCGCGTGAGGTGCGACTGGTCGTGGAACCCGGCCAGCACCGCCGCCTCCGCCGCCGGCCGCCCGTCCACGAGGTGGCGGCGCGCGAGATCCACCCGGCGCCCGGTCAGGTACTGGTGCGGCGGCAGCCCGAACCGCTTGCTGAACGCCCGCACAAGGTGCGTCGGACTCGCCTGCAACTCCTGAGCAGCCGCGTTCAGCGTCATCCCGTCGGGCAGTGACGCGTCGAGCAGCTGCCGCAACCGGTCGGCGAGCGTCGGGTCCGCGTGCACGACCGCGGAGGTGCCCGCGAAGTCGTGCGTGATCCGCTCGGTGATCAACGCCAGCCTGCTCGACGCCTCGAACGGGTCCTCCAGCGACAGGTGCAACTGGTGCAACCTCCGCCGCAACAGCGGATCGACGAGCATCGGGGTGCCGACGGCCTTGCCGATCAGCTGGTCCGGCAGCACCGGACCGTCCAGGTACAGCACGCGCTTGCGGAAGCCGGTCGGGTAGGCCGATCGCCCGTCGTGCGGCACGTGCGGCGGCAACAGCGTGACGCCGTTGACGAGCGCGCCGTGCTCGTGACGGTCCAGTTCGTACCGCACCGCACCCGTGTCTATCAGCATCAACGTCCACGCGTCGTGCGTGTGCGTCGGGTAGGCGTGCGTGGTGAACGTGGCGTGGAAGACCTCTCGGATGCCTTCCACGTCCGGCTTCCAAGCCGCGACGTGCATGTCAGAAACGTACAAGACGCCACCACCGGATGGCCGCGATCGTGAGACCCATGTTCGACACCAAGATCGCTGTGCTGTTGCGGGACGACCTGGCCGGCTGGCAGGCGCTGAACGTCACCGCCTTCCTCGTCAGCGGCCTGCCCGACGAGCTCCGCGGCGAGCCGTACGTGGACGCCGACGACGTGCACTACCTCCCGATGTTCGGCCAGCCCGTGGTGGTCCTGCAGGGCGACCAGGACCTGCTCAAGAAGGCCCACGAGCGCGCACTCAACCGCAACCAGCCCATGGCCATCTTCACCGCCGACCTGTTCGCGACCGGCAACGACGACGACAACCGCGCGACTGTGCGCAAGGTCCACACACAGGACCTCGATCTGGTCGGAATCGCCGTGCACGGCCAGAAGAACGCCGTCGACAAAATCTTCAAGGGCGCGCGCATGCATCCGTGATCTACTGCGGACCATGCTGTTCGAGGAGTCCAGGCCGCGGCTGGAGGCGATCGCCTACCGGCTGCTGGGGTCGGCGGCCGACGCGGAGGACGCGGTGCAGGACACCTACCTGCGCTGGCAGGCCGCCGATCACGCGCTCGTCGAGACGCCCGAGGCGTGGCTGACGAAGGTGCTCACCAACATCTGCCTCAACCGGCTCACCTCGGCGCGGGCCAGGCGCGAGACCTACGTCGGGCAGTGGCTGCCGGAACCGGTCCTCGCCGGCGACCGGATGCTCGGGCCGGCCGAGACCGTCGAGCAGCGCGAGTCCGTCTCGATCGCGATGCTGACCCTGATGGAACGGCTCTCGCCCAACGAACGGGTCGTCTACGTGCTGCGCGAGGCGTTCGGGTACGCGCACGGCGAGATCGCCGAGGTCCTCGACCTCAGCGAGGCGAACGTGCAGCAGATCTACCGGCGCGCCAAGCAGCACCTCGCCACCGGCAGGACCCGCGTGGAGGTGGACGCGGCCGGCGCGCGCAAGATCGTCGAGGAGTTCCTCGCGGCGGCGCTGAGCGGCAACACCGACTCGTTGGTGAAGCTGCTCGCCGACGACGCGATCAGCGCCGGCGACGCCGGCGGTGTGTTCGTGAGCCTGCCGAAGCCGATCACCGGTGCGCTCAGGGTCGCGCGGTTCCTGCGCACGCTGTTCACCCCCGGCGAGGCCAAGCGGGCGCTGGTCGGCGGCAGCCCCTCGTTGTTCGCCGCGGTCGTCAACGGCGTGCCCGCGCTGGTGATGGTGAACGGTGACAGGGTCGTCATCGTCGTCTCTCTTGAGGTGACCACCGAGGGCATCACGGCTGTCCACACGCAGGCCAACCCCGCCAAGCTCGACCGGGCCACGCGCGAGTGGGCCGCGTCCGATCACGGGGAGCCCCTCGTCGCGAGCTGGTGACCCAGCTCACAGGCCACTCCTGTCAGGTTTCGCGGCGCTGTCCGGTTCAGGAAGCGATCACGAACCAGACAGGAGCGAAACCATGAAGCACCGCATCGTCGTTCTCGGAGCCGGATACGCCGGAGCCAACGCCGCCGGCCGCCTCGCCCGGCGGCTGCACCCGTCCGGCACCGAGATCACGCTCGTCAACGCCGACCCGGAGTTCGTCGAACGCGTCCGCCTGCACCAGCTGGCGGCAGGTCAGGACCTGAAGGTCCGCCGGTTGAGCGACGTCTTCGCGGGCACCGGCGTGCGGGTGCGGCTGGCGCGTGTGACCGCGGTCGACGCCGAACGCGGGGTCGTCACCACCGACAGCGGCGAGATCCCCTACGACACCCTCGTGTACGCGCTCGGCAGTGCCGCCCGCGAGGTTCCCGAGCACGCCTACGACCTCGCCGGAAAGCAGTCCGCGCAACGGTTGCGTGCACGGCTCGCGGCTCTCGGTGCGGGCGCGACCGTGCTCGTCGTCGGTGGCGGCCTCACCGGCATCGAGGCGGCCACCGAGATCGCCGACGCCCGGCCGGACCTGCGCGTCTCGCTCGCGGCGCGCGGTGGGCTCGGCGACTGGCTGAGCGAGAAGGCGCGGCAGCACCTGCGTCAGGTGTTCGACCGGCTCGGCATCGCGGTGCACGAGCACACCGACGGCCGCATGATCGACGCCGACGTGACCGTGTGGACCACCGGATTCGCCGTCCACCCCATCACGGCCGCCACCACCTTGCAGGTCGCGGAGACGGGCCAGATCGTCGTCGACGACACGATGCGGTCGGTCTCTCACCCGGACGTGTACGCCGTCGGTGACGCGGCGTTCGCGCCCGGCGCGAGCGGGAAGGCGTTGCGGATGTCCTGCGCCTCGGGCGTTCCGGCGGCCCATCTGGCGGCCGATGCCATCGCCGCGCGCCTGACCGGCCGCGAGGTCCCGCAGAACAAGATCGGCTACACCGCGCAGTGCATGAGCCTCGGCCGCGGCGACGCGATCGTGCAGTGGGTGACCGCCGACGACCAGCCCAAACCGTCCGCCCTCACCGGGAAGACGGCGGCCCGCGTCAAGGAGCTCATCTGCAGGGGCGCGGCCTGGAGCGTTGAGCACCCGACGCTGATGCTGCCGTCTCGGCGCCGGCACGTCTCCGCGACGAGCGAGGTGCTCGCAACCGCGCTCTAATGCTGGGCGTGATCAAGCTGCTCCGGATGGCGGTGTTCCTGCTGGTGCTTTCGGCAGAGGTGTACCTGGTGGTGGCGTTGGGGGAGCGGTTCCGCTTCGTCAACCACTTCAGCTACTTCACCGTGCTGTCGAACGTCTTCGCGGCGGTGGTGGCGCTGCTGGGCGTGTTCAGTCCGGTGTCCGGGCAGATCAGGGGCGCGGCCGTGCTCTACATGACCACGACGGGGATCGTCTACGCACTGCTGCTGCGGGGCATCGACGTGCAGACACCCGCCTACGCGAACTGGGTGCTGCACGTCGTCGCGCCGATCCTCGTGGTCGTGGAATGGCTCATCGCGCCCGAGAAGACGAAGAGGGCGTGGACCTGGCTGTCCTTCCCGCTCGTCTACCTGACGTACACGCTGGTCCGGGGCCCGGTCGCGGACTGGTACCCGTACCCGTTCCTCGACCCGCGCCCGCACGGGTACGGCGACGTGCTCCTGACCTGCGTGTTCGTCGCGGTGATCATTGCCGCGCTGGCTTACGCCGTGTCGTGGACCGGCACGAAATCGGCCCAAAGAAGTAGCGCTGTCTTGCCCCGCCACTAGGGTCAATCCACCGCGGTGCTCGGCGGGGGCTGCTGGTCGGCGGGCTCTTCGTCGTGGCCGGCTACGCGATGGGACCGGCGGCGCGCTGGGCCCGCGAGAAGAACTCCACCAGCACCGGTGCCGCCGCCGAGGCCTTGAGCATGTGCGTCTGACCCGGCAGCTCCTGGTGCTCCACGTCCCCGAGCACCTCCGCGGCGTTCTTCATCGTGTTGCGGAGGTACTCGGGGCTCTTGCCGCCGTTCATGACGAGCGTCGGCACCTCGACGGTCCAGCGGTCCGCCGGCAACGGCTCACCGCGGCCGTCGTCACCGAGGATGCGCAGGTCCCACGGCAGCGTGTGGGCGACGGCCTTGAGCTTCTTCCACACCGGGGTCAGCTTCATGATGGCGAGGCCGATGCCGGGAACGCCGACCATCTTCATGAACGTCGACACCGCGGCGGAACGCTCACCACGTGCGATGAGACCGTCCATCGTGGCCACGACGTCGGCGGGCCGCGGGGGGTACGTGTCGTCCACGACCATCGGCAGCTCGTAGACGGCGAGCCGGGTGATGGACGGCAGCTTCGTCGCCGCGTCGAGCGCCAGCACCGCGCCGGAGGACTGGCCGAACACGAACGCGCTGCCGCCGGCTTCCCGGATCAGCGCGGCGATGTCCTCGATCTCGCGCTCGACCGACCACGGCGTCGCGCCGTCACCGGTCTCGCCGCGCCCGCGCCGGTCGTAGGTGTAGACGGTGAAGTTCTTGTCCAGCACGGACGCCAGCTCGGTGGACGGGCCGAACATGCGGTGGCACATCGCGCCGTCCACGAGGATCAGCGCGGGCCCGGAACCGGTGATCGAGTACGCGAGCTCGGTGCCGTCGGCGGAGGTCGTGAAGCGCGTCATTCCTGCTCTCCCAGGGTGGTGTCGAGGAACGCCTGCCAGTCCTGTTCGGACTCGTCGCCCTCGAAAACGTTGTGCGCGGCGATGAACGGCCCGAAGAACCCGCGCATGAAGCGGTACGTGCCCCGGTCGGTGCGCAGGGCGAGGGTGTGGGCGTTGCGGTGGAACTCGACGGCGTCCGGGAGCTTGACCGCGATCGCCTCGTCGAGCTTCTTCCACGCCTCGTCCCAGTCGCTGACCATCGGCCCGAAGACCGTGATCGGCCGGGCCGTGCGGCCGGCGAAGTGCGTCAGGTACTCCCTGAGCGTGCTGACGAACAGCGCGCCGCCGAGCTGCATCGCCTCGAACTCGTCGGCCCAGTCGTCGCCGGGCAGGAAGCCGCTCGTGACCATCCGCAGCACGGTGCTGCCGTGCTCGCGGCCCTCGACGAGGAACTCGTAGGCGATGAACCGGCCGTCGGGTGCCTTGCCGCTGTCGTGGGCGAAGCGGCGGCCCGGCTCCGAGGCGGTGATCTCGCTCGTCGGCTCGTACCCGCCGAAGGCCGTCTTGACCTTGCCGTCCGCGACCTCGTTGCGGCCCATGAACCACGAGTCGATGCCCGGCCCGGTGGCGATGGCCGTCCAGACCTCGTCGACGGACGCCGGCACCTCGATCTCGTCGGTGCTCTCGAACGCGTGGCCCATCAGCTCTCCTCCTGGCTCGTGTGGATGCTCTCATCCTCACTCCGACAACTTCATTCGTCAAGACAGAAAAAATTGTCGGACGATGACGCGTAGGCTCGGAGCATGGCTGACGGTGACGAGAGGCCTGACAGGCCTGAGGCTGAGCCGGCCTGCCTGCTCGAACTGGTCTGCCCCGACTGCGGGCGTGTCACGACCGACGAGCACGCGCCCGGCTGTCAGACGTGTGCGCCGAGCTGAAGCGCGTCCGCCTTGCTGATGTCGTAGGAGACCCCGCAGAACGTGCACTGCAGCCCGTACCGGCTGCTGATCGTGAACAGCGGGATGAAGAAGATCGTGGGCTTGGTGCGGCGGCGGAACAGGTGGTGCGCCGCCTGGTTGTGGCAGTGCCCGCACACCAGCGACAGCATGCGCAGCTGTTCGATCGTCGTCCGCCAGCCGAAGAGGATCAGCATGTGCACTCCCGGGGTCTGTTGACTCATTGACGCACTGCCGGTGGTTCTCGTTGCGCTCGGGTGGGTAACCGGCACGGCATGAGCGACGTGCAGGACGAGCTGCTGCGGACGCTGACCAAAGTCGCCAACGCCCTGCGCAGCGCGGAGATCCCCTTCGCGTTGACGGGCGGGTGTGCGGGCTATGCGCGCGGCGGACCGGCGAGTGAACACGACGTCGACCTCCTGGTCCGCGAGCAGGACGCGCCGGAGGCCGTGCGGGTGCTGGTGCGGCGCGGGATGCGTGCCGCGGAGCCGCCGGAGGACTGGCTGCTGAAGGTCTACGACGGCGACTCGCTGGTGGATCTGCTGTTCCGCCCCAACGAACGCCCGGTCACCGACGAGACGCTGGCCATGGCGGAGGAGATGCCGGTCGGGTCGGTGATGCTGCCGGTGATGCCGGCGACGTTCGTGCTGATCAGCAAGCTGCTGGTGCTGGACGGGCACCGCTGCGACTTCAGCGAGCTGCTGCCGTTCGCGCGGGCGCTCAGAGAGCAGATCGACTGGGAACAGGTGCGCGAGGAGACCAAGCACTCGCCGTACGCCGAAGCGTTCCTGGTGCTCATCGAACGTCTGGAGATCATCGGGAGGGGCAATGGAATCCGAGCAGTACCTCGCGGCAAACCTGCGTAGGGCGGTGGCGGAGGACCCCAGAACGGCCGAGCTCGGCGTGCGGATCACCGTGCGCGGCGGTCACGTGATGCTCTCCGGTGACGTGGCGTGCGAGGAACGGCGTGCGCTGGTGGAAGAGGTACTGCACGAGGCGGCGCCCGAGCTGAAGATCCTCAACGACGTCCGCGTGACGCCGGCGGGCGAGCCGCACGGTGAGGAGGACCTGCGATGATCCGCGTCGCCGCCGTCGGGGACGTCCACCTCGGCGAGGACATGCGCGGCCACCTCCGTCCGGCGCTGGAGAAGGTCGGTGAGCACGCGGACATCCTGCTGCTGGCCGGTGATCTGACCCGGCACGGCACGGTCGAGGAGGCCGCCGTCGTCGCCGACGAGTTCGCGGACCTGCCGGTGCCCGTGGTCGCCGTGCTGGGCAACCACGACCACCACGACGACAAGCCGCTCGAGGTCGCGAAGACCTTGGAGGACAAGGGCATCAACGTGCTGGAGGGCACGACGTTCACCCACCGGGCGAACGGGTGCTCGATCGGGATCGCCGGGGTCAAGGGGTTCGGCGGCGGGTTCGCCGGCAAGTGCGGGAGCGCGTTCGGCGAGCGCGAGATGAAGGCGTTCATCCAGCACACCTGCGACATCGCGGAAACACTGAAGGGCGCACTGTCCGAACTGGACACCGACATCAAGGTCGCGCTCACCCACTACGCGCCGGTGCCGGACACGTTGCGCGGCGAGCCGCCGGAGATCTACCCGTTCCTCGGCTCGTACCTGCTCGGCGAGGCGATCGACGCCACCGGCACGCATCTCGCCGTGCACGGCCACGCGCACTTCGGTACCGAGCAGGGCATGACACCGGGCGGGGTGCGGGTCCGCAACGTCGCGCAGCCGATCATCCGCTCCGCCTACGCAGTTTACGTGCTGGAAGGGACCTCCTCATGACCGTCGGCGACTTCATCGTCCAACGCCTGCGCGACTGGGGTGTGCAGCAGGTGTTCGCGTATCCCGGCGATGGCATCAACGGGATCGTGGCCGCGTTCGGCAAGGCGGACAACGACCCGGCGTTCATCCAGACCCGGCACGAGGAGATGGCCGCGTTCGCCGCGGTCGGCTACGCGAAGTTCAGCGACGACGTCGGCGTGTGCCTCGCGACCTCCGGCCCCGGCGCCATCCACCTGCTCAACGGACTGTACGACGCGAAACTCGACCACGTCCCGGTCGTCGCGATCGTCGGCCAGACCGCGCGCAGCGCGCAGGGCGGCAGCTACCAGCAGGAAGTCGACCTGCACTCGCTGTTCCGCGACGTGGCCTCGTACCTGATCGACGTCACCGTGCCGGAGCAGCTGCCGAACGCGCTGGACCGGGCGATGCGCACGGCCCAGGCCGACCGCGCACCGGCCGTCGTGATCATCCCGAACGACGTGCAGGAGCAGGACTACGAGCCGCCCAAGCACGAGTTCAAGTACATCCCGTCGAGCCCGCCGTCCCGGCCGTCGTCCTGTGTCGTGCCGGCCAACGACGAGGTGCGGCGCGCGGCCGAGGTGCTCAACAGCGGTGAGAAGGTCGCGATCCTCATCGGCCAGGGCGCGCGCGGCGCGGCGGCGGAGGTGCGCGAGGTCGCTGACCTCCTGGGTGCCGGTGTCGCGAAGGCGTTGCTGGGCAAGGACGTGCTGCCCGACGACCTGCCGTTCGTGACGGGGTCGATCGGACTGCTGGGCACCCGGCCGTCGTACGAGCTGATGCGCGACTGCGACCGGTTGCTGATCGTCGGCTCCAACTTCCCGTACTCGCAGTTCCTGCCGCAGTACGGCAAGGCGCGCGGCGTGCAGATCGACGTCGACGGCCGCGCGATCGGCATGCGGTACCCGACCGAGGTCAACCTCGTCGGCGACGCGCGGGAGACGCTGCGGTCGCTGATCCCGTTGCTGGAACGCAAGACCGACCGCTCGTGGCGGCACACGATCGAGCAGAACGTCGAACGCTGGTGGGAGGTCGTGCAGCGGCAGGCGGAGGTGCCCGCCGACCCGGTCAACCCGATGCGGATCGTCTCGGAGCTGTCGGAACGCCTGCCCGCCAACGCGATCGTCACCGCGGACTCCGGTTCCGCCACGAACTGGTACGCCCGGCTGCTGAAGATCCACGGCAACGTGCGCTCGTCGCTGTCCGGAACGCTCGCGACGATGGGCTGTGCGGTCCCGTACGCGCTGGGCGCCGCTTTCGCCCAACCGCAACGGCCGTTGATCGCGCTGGTCGGTGACGGCGCGATGCAGATGAACGGCATGGCGGAGTTGTTGACGCTCAAGCGTTATGGCGTCCGATGTGTGGTGTGCGTGTTCCACAACAACGACCTCAACCAGGTCACGTGGGAGCTGCGCGCGATGGGCGGTGCGCCCAAGTTCGAGGAGTCGCAAACGCTTCCGGACGTGTCGTACGCGGCCTACGCGCGCTCGATCGGCCTGCAGGGCATCGAGGTCGACTCCCCGGACCAGCTCGGCCCCGCCTGGGACACCGCGCTGGCGTCGGACGGCACCGTCGTGCTCGACGTGCGCTGCGACCCGAACGTGCCGCCGATCCCGCCGCACGCGACGTTCGACCAGATCAAGGACATGACCGAAGCGGTGCTGCGCGGTGACCCCGACGCGTGGGACGTGCTGCGCCGCGGCCTGCAGACCAAGATCCAGGAGTTCCTCCCGTGAAACTCGGCTACTTCCTGTCCTCAGAAGAACACGGCCCGCGCGACCTGGTCCGGCACGCGCGCCTGGCCGACGAACACGGCTTCCAAGCGCTGTGGATCTCCGACCACTACCACCCGTGGAACGACCAGCAGGGCCAGTCGCCGTTCGTGTGGGGCACGATCGGCGCGCTGTCGGAGACCGTGCCGCTGCCCGTCACGACGGCCGTGACGTGCCCGATCGTCCGCATCCACCCGGCGGTCATCGCCCAGGCCGCGGCCACGGCGGCGGTCCAGTGCGAGGGCCGGTTCGTGCTGGGCGTGGGTAGCGGCGAGGCGCTGAACGAACACGTGCTGGGCGATCACTGGCCGTCCGCCGACGTGCGGCTGGAGATGCTGGAGGAGGCGATCGGCCTCATCCGCACGCTGCACCAGGGCGACGAGGTCACCCACCACGGCAAGCACTACACCGTCGAGAACGCCCGCATCTACACCGTCCCGGAACGTCCGGTGCCGATCTACGTCTCCGCGTTCGGTCCCAAGGCGGTCAAGGTCGCGGCCCGCTGCGGTGACGGCTACATGTGCGTCGGCCCGTCCGGCGACCTGGTGCGGCAGTACCGCGCCGAGGGCGGTCGCGGTCCGGCGCAGAGCGGGCTCAAGGTCTGCTACGCGGAGTCCGAAGAGGACGCCGTGAAGACGGCGCACCGGTTGTGGCCCAACGACGCGCTGCCCGGCGAACTGGCCCAGGTGCTGCCCACGCCGAAGCACTTCGAGCAGGCCTCGGAGCTCGTGACACCGGAGATGATCGGGTCGGCGATCCCGTGCGGCCCTGATCCCGAGCGCTACGCGGCCAAGGTGAAGGAGTTCGCCGACGCCGGGTTCGACGAGCTGTACGTGCAGCAGATCGGACCGAACCAGCGGGAGTTCTTCGAGTTCTGGGCCAAGGAAGTGGTTCCGCTGCTGGAGGTTTAGCGTCCTTCGCGCAGGGCATCCGGGTCCTATGAGGAGGTTCCTGCGCGAGAACAGCCTGACGCTCGGGTTCGGAGGACTGTTCCTCGCGGCGCTGGTCGGCCAGTTCTTCGCCGGCCACGCCGACTACAACGAGCGTCAGGCTGCGCTGGGACAGCCGCTGCTGTCCCTCGGGCAGTACCTGTTCTCCGCGGACTTCCTCGTCGACGTCGCGGAGAACTGGCAGTCCGAGTACCTGCAGTTCTTCCTGTACGTCACCGCCACCGTCTGGCTGATTCAGAAAGGCTCGCCGGAGTCCAAACCGGCGGGCAAGTCCGGCTACGAGAGCGACGAGGAACAGCAGATCGGCCGGTACGCGGACGAGTCGTCACCGAAGTGGGCGCGCACGGGAGGCTGGCGCACCGCGGTGTTCTCGAAGTCGCTCGGCCTCGCGATGCTCGTGCTGTTCCTCTTCTCGTGGTCGACCCAGTGGGTCGCGGGCTGGTACGCCAACAACTCCGACCCGCTCGCCCAGAAAACGGGACTCTTCGGGTACTTCTTCAGCTCGGACTTCTGAAACCGGTCGCTGCAGAACTGGCAGTCGGAGTTCCTGGCGATCGCTTCGATGGCGATTCTCAGCGTCTACCTGCGGCAACGCGGGTCACCCGAGTCCAAGCCCGTCGGCGCCGCGCACTCGGTGAGCGACGAGTCCGGCTGAGTTCTGGGGCGTCTGCAAGTACCACCGGCAGCCACGCCGGTGGTACTTGCAGACGCCGTTCAGGCAGCGCGACCACCTTCTCGGGCCGTCACCGCCGCCCTAGGCGAGGATCTCGCCGACCGTGCCGGCGCCCACGGTCCTGCCGCCCTCGCGAATCGCGAACCCCAGCCCGGTGTCCATCGCCACCGGCTTGCCCAGCTCCACCGCGACCTCGACGGTGTCACCCGGCAGGGCCAGCGCACCGTCCAGAAGTTCCACCACGCCGACGACGTCGCCGGTGCGGAAGTGGAACTGCGGCCGGTAGTTCGACGCGATCCCGGTGTGGCGGCCGCCCTCCGCGGCCGACAGCAGGTACACCGACGCGCGGAACCTGGTGTGCGGCGCCACGCTGCCCGGAAGGGCCAGCACCTGGCCGCGCCGGACCTCGCCGCGCTTCACCCCGCGCAGCAGCACCGCGGCGTTGTCTCCCGCCTGGGCCTGCCGCATCGGCTTGCCGAACGTCTCGATCCCCGTGGCGACACTCGACACGGCCGCACCGAGACCGACCACCTCGACCGCGTCGCCGACGCCGAGCACACCGCGCTCCACCGCCCCGGTCACGACGGTGCCGCGACCGGTGATGGTCATGACGTTCTCGATCGGCATCAGGAACGGCCCGGCCAGGTCGCGTTGCGGCACCGGCACGTGCTCGTCCACGGACTCCAGCAGCCGCACGACCGACTGCGTCCACTCCGGGTCGCCCTGGAGCGCGCGCAGACCGGACACGCGGACCACCGGCGTGGCGTCGCCGTCGAAGCCGTACCTGGACAGCAGGTCGCGGATCTCCAGCTCCACCAGGTCGAGCAGCTCCGGGTCCTGCACCGCATCGGCCTTGTTGAGCGCCACCACCACGTACGGCACGCCCACCCGCCGCGCCAGCACCACGTGCTCACGCGTCTGCGGCATCGTGCCGTCCTCCGCGGACACCACGAGGATCGCGCCGTCCAGCTGCGCCGCACCCGTGATCATGTTCTTCACGTAGTCGGCGTGGCCGGGCATGTCGACGTGCGCGTAGTGACGCGTGGGCGTCTCGTACTCGACGTGCGCGATGTTGATCGTGATGCCGCGGGCGAGCTCCTCCGGCGCGCGGTCGATGCGGTCGAACGCGGTGAAGGTGGTGCCCGACGGGTCCATTTCGGACAGAACCTTGGTGATGGCGGCCGTCAGCGTGGTCTTGCCGTGGTCGACGTGCCCCATGGTGCCGATGTTGAGGTGCGGCTTGGCCCGCACGAACTCCTGCTTCATTTCCCTTTGTCCTCGTAGCCGGTGGATATCAGAACCGTGGACCGCTACGACCCTCCTCCAGTGGTCCTGAAGGAGCGGACTGGAGAAGGGTCAGCTTCGGGCGCCGGCCGGCTGTGCCGAGGCAACGGCGAGCGCGCCCGCAGGAACACCTGCGAACGTGTTGTGCTCAGCCGTCAGGAACATGCGCCGATCATGACAGGGCTAAAGATCCGTTGTCACGCGGTTTTCCACGAGCCGGATCAGCGCACGGGCAGCCGGGCTGTGCGGTCCCTCGGTGCGCCACGCGAACGAGAGCCGGCTCCACGGCGTCGGATCGGTGATCCGCACGGCGTGCAGGTCCGCCGCCATCGACTCCGCCAGGATCGCCGGACCGAGCCCGCGCTGCGCCAGCGTGATCACCATCGGTGGCGCGGAGGCCTCCAGCGCGATCCGCGGCTGCCGACCGCCGCAGGCCGCGTCCAGCGCCCCGCGCAACCCGGTTCCCGGTGGCAGGCAGATCAACCCGCGCTCCAGCAGCTCGTCCAGCGGCACGGACTCCCTGCCGTACCAGGGATCCGCCGCCGACACCGCCGCCACGAGCGGTTCGTCGGCCAGCACGCGCACCGACAGCCCGTCCGGCGCCCGCCCCGCGTACCCGACGAGCGCGAAGTCCAGCTGACCGTCCGAAAGGGACGCGATCAGCGCGTCGGAGTTGGCCTCCGCCAACGTGATCTCCACGCCGGGGTGCAGCTCGTGGAACGACGACAGCAGCTCGGGCAGGTCCATGATCCCGCACGACACGACCATCCCGACCCGGACGACGCCGCGCACCAGCCCGGCCATCTCCTCGACGGTCCGCCGCGCGGACTCCACCGACCGCAACGCCGCCCGCGCCAACGGCAGCACCGCCGCCCCGACGTCGGTCAGCGTCACGGTGCGCCCCGACCGGTCCAGCAGGTCGTGCCCGAGCTCCCGTTCGAGCCGCCGGATCTGCGCGCTCACCCCCGGCTGCGCGACGTGCACCCGTTCCGCGGCCCGCGTGAACGAGGCCTCCTCCACGACCGCGACGAAGTACTCCAGCTGCCGAAGCTCCATAACCAACGATTATAGACACGAGCACAACTAGATCTTGGACATATAACAGCAGGCAGACCATGCTGGAGACATGCAGATCTACTACCCCGGCGACACCGGCTACGACGACGAACGCAGCGGCTTCCAGACCGGCCTGAAGCACGAACCGCAGGTGATCTTCGCGGTCGAGAACGCCAGGGACGTCGAGGAAGCGGTCCGGTACGCCGAGTCCCACGGCCTGGAGTACGCCGTGCAGACCACCGGCCACGGCCTCACCACGACGACCACCGGCGTCCTCATCTCCACCAAGCGCATGAACTCCGTCGAGGTCGACCCCAAGAGGAAGATCGCGAGGGTCGAGGCAGGCGCGGTCTGGCAGCAGGTGATCGAGCAGGCCGCACCCCACGGTCTCGCCCCGCTCAGCGGCGACGCGAGCGACGTCGGCGTCGTCGGCTACACCCTCGGCGGCGGCTACAGCGTGCTCGCCCGCGAGTTCGGCTTCGCGAGCGACCGCGTCCTCGCCACGGAGAAGGTCGGCGACGTCGTCACCGCGCTGGAGTTCGAGCTCCTCGACATCGACCAGGTCCACGCGGGCGAGATGTACTTCGACGCGAGCCACGCGGAGGCGGTCTTCGAGGCCTTCCACAAGTGGGACGTGCCCGGTCACGTCACGCCGTCGCTGACCACCATCTCGTTCCCGGACCTCCCGGTCTTCCCCGCACCGCTGCGGGGCCGCGACGTCGTCCGCCTCACCTTCGCGAGCACGAAACCGTTCGAGATCGACCACCTCCGCGTGGCCCCGGCGCTGATCGAGGACTTCGGCACGAAGCCGTACGCGGAAGCCGTCGGCGCCCCGCTGCCGCCGCACGCCTACCAGGGCGACAACGTCCTGCTCAACGACCTGCCGCTGGACGCGTTGCACCGGGTCCGCGAGAAGGTGGCGGGCGCGGAGGTGCCGATCTTCCTCGGCATCATGGTGCTGGGCGGGGCGCTCGGCGGTGAGGCCACCCACGTGCTCAAGCTGATCTCGCCGCGGCTGGGGGTCGAGGCGCTGCACGCGGAGGTGTTCGCCGAGGTGCGGCCGTTCGTGGTCGGCACCGCGCGGAACTTCCGGTACGCCGTAGGCTGAGCGGTATGACCCGAGTGGTTCTCGTGGAGGACCACGACATGGTCGCCGAGGCGATCGGGCTCGCGCTCGAACGGGCCGGGATCGAGGTGATCGCCCGCACGACCACCGTCGCGGCGACGCTCGCGGAGACCCGTCGCGGCGAACCCGACGTCGTCCTCCTCGACCGCAGGCTCCCCGACGGCGACGGCACCGCGCTCATCCCCGAGCTCGTGAAGGGCGGCGCCAAGGTGCTGGTGCTGACCGGGGAGGCCACCGCGTCGGTCGCCGCCCGCGTCGCCGAGGCGGGCGGAGCCGGGTTGATGCTCAAGTCGGCACGGCTGGACGAGCTGGTCGACGCGGTCCGCAGGGTCGCCGGCGGCGAGGTGGTGTTCGACCCGAAGCTGCTCGCGGGCGTGCTGGACCGGCTGACCGGCCGGGTCAAGGCCGCCGGGGCGACACTCACCGCACGCGAGCACGAGACGTTGCTGCTGCTCGCGGACGGCGCCGGCACCGACCAGATCTCGACGCGGCTCGGCGTGGCCCGCAACACCGCGCGCAACCACGTGCAGCGCGTCCTCGACAAGCTCGGCGCCCGGTCGAAGCTGGAGGCGGTGTCGATCGCCCGCCGCGAGGGCCTGCTCGACTGATGCAGCTGCACCAGACGAGCTGGTTCGACTGCGTCTGCAGAGCCGGTCCTCGTTGGTGCACTGTGCTTTGGTGACCACGAGTTCGCTCACCGAAGCCGTGTTCTCCCTCCCGGAGGACGATCGGCGCGGTGGTGTGGCACTCGCTCGTTCGTTCGCCCGCCGGACCGTCCTCACCTGCGGGTTCCGCGGCAACCACGACGACGTCGTGCTGGTCGTCAACGAGCTCACCACCAACGCCGTCTGCCACGGCGAAGGCTGCCCGGTCGTGCGCATCGTGGGCGGCAGGGACCGGGTGCTGGTCGAGGTCGTCGACGACGACACCACCCGTCCCCGGCTGCGGTCGAACGGCTGGGGGCTTCAGCTCGTCGCAACGCTCGGCGAGAGCTGGGGTGTCACAGAACGTGCAGGTCAGAAGGTCGTCTGGTGTGAGCTGACGGCGTAGCGGCCATGATGACGCCGTGCAGCGCGACGAGTCCGAGCTCTTCCGGCTGCTCGTGCAGGGCGTTCGTGACTACGGGATCTTCATGCTCGACCCCGGCGGGCACGTCGTGAGCTGGAACGCCGGTGCCGAGCGCATCAACGGCTATGCCGCCGAGGAGATCATCGGACGGCACTTCTCGACGTTCTACCCGCCGGAGGACGTCCAGTCCGGCAAGCCCGACTGGGAGCTCCGGGTCGCGAAGGCCGAAGGCACACTGGAGGACGAGGGCTGGCGGGTGCGCAAGGACGGCACCCGGTTCTGGTCGAGCGTGATCATCACCGCGCTCTACGACGACACCGGCGAGCTGCGCGGGTTCGGCAAGGTCACCCGAGACATGACCGAACGGCGGCGCGCCGAGCAGCAGCTCACCGACCGGCGCCGGCTGCTCGCCCACCTCGTCGAGGCACAGGAGCAGGAACGGCAGCGCATCGCGTGGGACATCCACGACGACACGATCCAGGCCATGGTCGCCGTCGACATGCGGCTGCAGTTGCTCGCCCGCAAGCTGCCGGAGGAGCAACGCGGCACCTTGGCACAGCTCGACAGCGCGGTCCGGTCCGCCATCAGCAGGCTGCGCAACCTGGTGTTCCGCGTCCGCCCGCCCGGCATCGAGCGGCAGGGGCTGCGCGACGCGCTGGCCGGGTACCTCGCCGACACCGCCATGGTGGGCGACATCCGCAGCACGCTCGAACGCGTGCCCGGCGACGACGCGGCCATCACGATCTTCCGCATCTGCCAGGAGGCGCTGACCAACGTCCGAAAGCACGCGCGTGCCTCGTCCATCGTCGTCGAACTGTCCACAGTGGATCGTGGGTTCCTGGTGCGGGTGACCGACGACGGCGTCGGCCTGCCCGACCTCGACCAGAGCTCCAGTCACTTCGGTCTGATAGAGATGAGGGAGCGCGCGGAGGCCGCGGGCGGTTGGTGCACTGTGACGGCGGTAGCGGGAGGTGGCACGGTGGTCGAGTTCTGGCTGCCGGACGTGCGGCCGTGATCCTGCGCGTGCTGATCGCCGACGACGATCCCCTGATCAGGGACGTCCTGCGCGACGTGCTCGACGACGAGCCGGACATGGAGGTCGTCGCGGTCGCCTCGGACGCCCGTGAGGCCGTCGAGCTCGCCGAACGCCACACCCCGGCCGTGATCGTGCTCGACGTGCGGATGCCCGGGGGTGGTGGCGCGCACGCGGCGGCGGAGATCCTGCAACACGCGCCGGAGGCGCGCATCCTCGCGTTCTCCGCCTACACCGACGCGGGCACCGTGGACGAGATGCGTCGTGCGGGCGTCACCGACTACGTGGCCAAAGGCGTTCGCAACACCGAGCTGGTGGCCGCCGTCCGGAGGCTGGGCAGGTTGTGATGTGGGGGCAACAGCCGTAACGTCGGTGTCTGAAGCCGGGTCCAGCAGCGTGCTCGGGTGGGTATCTACGTGCTTCGGCCACCGGGGAGTGCTGGTGAACGGAGATCAGTTCGAGGAATCGCCACTGCTCACGGTACGTGCGGAGAACGTCGCGGGTGTGGTCGTCGTCGCGGTCGAAGGCGAGATCGACGTCGACACCGCCGACGTCGTGCTGGACGCGTTGCGGCTCGGCCTGTCCTCCGGCGGTCCCGCGGTCGTCGCGGACCTCACCGAGGTCAGCTTCTTCGGCTCGACCGGCATCTCGACGTTGATCACGGCGCACGAGATCGCCGACGACCACTGCACGGACCTCCACGTGGTCGCTCCGCATCGCGCGGTGAAGAGACCGTTGCAGGTCACCGGAGTCGCGGACGTGCTGGCGTTGCACGACTCGGTGCAGGAGGCGTTGTCCGCCCTGAAACCGGTGCCCAGCGAGTAGGCACCGGTTCCCGCGCGTTCAGCCGGCGAGTTCGACGAGCTTCGGCACGATCTCGTCCGGGTGCGGCATTCCGGCGATCTCGGTGGCGACGGCGTCGACCGCCTGCCGGAGGTCGCCGTCCTGCAGCAGCTTCCGCACGGTCTCGTGCACGGCGTCGGACGTGAACTGCTCACCGACGAGCTGGGCGCCGAGCCCGGCGTTCGCGACGATCTCGGCGTTGCGGAACTGGTCGGCGCCCTGGGGCACCACGAGCTGCGGCACGCCGGCGGACATCGAGGCCACCGTGGTGCCGGCGCCGCCGTGGTGCAGCACGAGATCCGCGTGCGCGAGCAGATCCGCCTGAGGCACCCACGGCAGCACGTGCACGTGGTCCGGCACGTCGTCCAGCGCGGACGGGTCGACCTGCGGTCCGGTCGCGACCAGCACCTCGGCGTCCAACCCGGACAGTCCGGTGACCGCGGTCCGCAGCAGGTCCGGACCGGCGAACGCGGTGCCGAACGTCAGGTACAACAGCGGCCGTTCGTGCTCGATCACCCAACCGGGCAATTCGCCGGGTTCCGCGAACGGGACCGGCCGCATCGGAATCCGCTCCACGTCCGCGAGAAACGTCAAATCCTGCAGTGACGGCGGGAAGACGTCGAGATAAGGCGCTCCGAGTCCCAAATGGTGCCCATCGGGCAGTTCGACGCCGAGTTCGGCCGCGTACTCCAGCACCCGGCCGCTCATCGCTTCCGGGACGAGGTCTCCGTCCACTTTGCCCAAACCGTGACAGACCGCCGGAATCCCGGCGCGCAGGGCGGCGAGGCCGGCACCGGGGTTCATGATCTCGAAGACGACCAGGTCGGGCTTGTCCCGCTCCAGCACCGGTTCCAGGTCGGTCACGAAGGCCCGCGGCAGCACGGAACCGAAGCCCGCCATCGCGGTCGGCCGCAGCATCTCCCGGTCGAATTCCGGGGTGCCGAACAGCTCGTTGGCCTGACGGAACGCGTCAGAAATGCTCAGCCCTGCGTCGACGACCGTGAAACCCAGTTTTTCCACGGTCGGGTGGAATCCCGAGTCGACGGCGTAGAGAACTTCGTGTCCCTGCTCGCGGCAGGCGATCGCGAGCGGGAGCAACGGATACGTGTGTCCGTGCGAGCCTAAGCTCGAGAAGAGAATGCGCACGAGATCCACAATAGGGTCTGCTCATTTCGGTGGTGTGAGTTCTTCCCAGAACGCCGCCACCTCGGACGGGGCCGGCATCGCGGCGATCTCGCCGCGCACCTCACCGGCACCGCGCTGCAGCTTCGGGTCCTCGATGAGCCGGGTGAGCAGCTCCGGCGTGACCTCTCGTGGGCTCGCCTTCAGCCCCGCGCCGCGCCCGGTGATCGCGTGCGCGTGCACCGTGCGGTCGCCCGGTCCCGGCTCGACCAGCTGCGGCACACCGGCCGCGAGAGCACCCAGCAGCGTTCCCGCGCCGCCGTGGTGCACGATCCCGTCGCAGAACGGCAGCACGCGCGGGATCGGTACCCACCCGACCGTCCTGACGTTGTCCGGCAGGCCTTCCGCGCGTTCCGGCCGCATCAGCACGAACTCGGCGTCCACGTGGA
This sequence comes from Lentzea sp. NPDC004782, assembly GCF_040609115.1. NCBI lineage: Bacteria > Bacillati > Actinomycetota > Actinomycetes > Pseudonocardiales > Pseudonocardiaceae > Lentzea > Lentzea sp. NPDC004782. Next base: position 243,370 of record NZ_JBEXJN010000005.1, on the reverse strand, counting down.
CCGCGGCCTTCGTGACGGCCGCCATCATCCGGCCCGCGCCGGGACCGGGTGCGGTGCTGCGGCTGACCAGGATGCGCGGCCTGCCCGCGGGTTCGGCGAGCCACCGAGGGACCTCACCGTCACCGCTGTAGGCGACGAACCGCATCGGCTGACCACCGGGGAACTCCGCGAGCGATCGCGGCGCGGTGCGCAGAACCGTTGCGGGAGAACGCACCTCGGCCTTCATCCGCGCGCCGACCGCGCTGGTCAGCTTCAGCCCGTCGAACAGCGACACGTCGTGGACGATCGACGGCACGCCGAGCGCCGATCCCGCGGCGGCCAGGGGTTCGTGCACGACGACGTCAGGCCGCCACCTCGCGGCAAGCGTTTGCAGCGGCGCGGTCATGGCGTCGCCGACCGCGCAGAACAACCGCGACACGAAGTCCAGCCTGCCGCTGCCCTGCATTTCCCTCTTGGCCACCAACGGATGCGTGAGCATGATGCGCAGCGCGATCGGTCCGAACCGGACGCCGGCCGGGACGACGTCCTCGACGGGCAGACCGGAGTCGCGGACCCGCAGCGCCTCACCGCCGGTCGCCACCACGACGTCATGCCCCGCGTCGCGCAAGGCCAACGCCAACGGCATCAACGGAAAGACGTGACCGAGCAAGGGCGCGGCAACCACGAGAACACGCATATGACCAGGCTACGGCTCGACCAGGCGCCACACGGCGTCCTCGACGGCCCGCCTCCGCGCCGCGTGGTCCGAACCGTCGGCCGGAGCGTTCGACCACATCGACGCGATCGCCAGCACCAGCACCAGCACCTGTTCGGCGGAGAAGCGCGTGGACACCAGCCCCCGGGCCTGTGCCTGCCGGATCGCCTCGATCTCGGCCGACCTGGTCACCTGACCCGGCCGTTCCAGCCGGCGCCAGGCCGCGAGCCGGGCCAGCTCCGGATGGTCGTGCTGCCGGTCGTAGCACCGGGCCGCGTAGCCGGGCAGGTCCGCGGCGTCGAACGCCACGAAGGCCGCGTCCACAACCTCGGCCTGCACGGCGTCGAACAGCTCTTGCTTGCCGCCGTAGTAGGTGTAGACGAGCCCGGTGCTGCAACCGGCGATGCGGGCGATGCGCTCCATCCGCGCGCCGGCGATTCCGTAGGCCGCGAACTCGACGAACGCGGCGTCCAGCAACCGGCGGCGGGTCTGCTCCCGATCGCGCCTGGGCATGCTGTGCAGGTTATGGCGAAGGGGCCGCACCCCAGAAGAGCGCGACCCCTTGACCGGAAGTACTTGGCCATGCCGAACCAGAATCGACCGTGGCGACCTGATGTTCATCGGCTTCGCGATGAGGCGACTTGATGCTCCATTCGCGTGAACGTCGGGGCATGATCCCGACCGCGGCTTCGTCTCAGTTCACGCACCCGTCCTGGGCCGGGCTCTGGTCGCCGCCGAAGTAGCCCTCCACGAACTTCTTGGTCTGGTCCGGGTCCGGGGCGTAGCCGACCATGCCGCCCCGGTTCACCTGCTCGCCCACGGGCAGGGTCGTGGTCCGGATCTTCACCGGGCCCTGGAAGCGGGTCGCGAAGTCCAGCAGGTCCCAGCCCTGGTCGGTCTCGACCACGCCGTTGACCGCGCGGGCCAGTGCGGCCGCGTTGTCCTTGGTGATCTTCGAGGCCAGGCCGGTGAGGAAGGCCTGGTGGCGGTGGATGCGGTCGAGGTCGCCGTGGGCCAGGCCGAAGCGTTGCCGCAGGAAGGCCAGGGCTTGATCGCCTGAGACGGACTGGCGACCGGCGGGCAGGTCCACGCCGCTGCGCGGATCCTTGGCCGGGGCGGTCAGGCAGATCTCGACGCCGCCCACGGCGGTGGAGATGCGGCCGAACTCGGACATCTTGATGGCCGCGTAGTGGTCCACCGGGACGCCGGTGAGGCGTTGGACCTCGTCGGTCAGGGCTCGGGGACCCGACTGGTAGAGGCTGTTGATGCGGTCTTGGGCCGCCCCCACGTAGATGTCGCGCGGCAGGGAGATCACGGAGGCTGAGCCGTCGGCGTTGAAGCGGGCGAACACCAGGGCGTCGGTGCGGTTGGCGTCGTCGGTGCCGATCAACAGCACGTTCACCGCGGACGCGGCTGACGGTGCGGTGGCTGGGGTGGCATCGGTTTTGTGGACTGCGGTCTGGACGATGACGCTTGTCGCCGCTGCGGCGACGGTCAGGGTCGCGACGCCGATGATCAAGGCCAGTGGTTTGCGCTTGCGCTTGTGCAGTTCGGCCAGGACCGTGCGGGAGTCGACGGCCTCCTCGGCCTCCGCGGCGATGGCCGAGCGGATCAGGTCGTTCATGAGTGCACCCCCAGGGTGGTGGACCGGGCTACTTCGTGGGCGCGCAGCGTTTGCAGGGCGCGAGAGAGTTGGCTGCGCACGGTGGATTCGGTGCAGCCGAGCACCTGGGCGATCTCCGCGTCCGAGCAGTCCTCGTAGAAGCGCATGACCAACGCGGCACGTTGCTTGCGTGGCAGTACTGCGATTCGTGCGCGCATGGCCTCGCGTTCGGCGTATGCGTCGGCTGGATCGGCCGTTGACGGCACGTGCTTGGCGAGCTCGCTGCGTTCTACCGCGACCTCTCGCGCGGACCTGCGGTGGCGCCACGACAGGTAGTCGTTGGTCACCATGCGCTTCACGTAGAGGTACGGAGCGTCCATCGCTCCGATGCGATCCCACTTCTTCTGCACGCGGATGAGCACGTTCTGGACGATGTCCTGCGCCACGTGTTTGTCGCAGGTGATCGCGGTGGCGTACCTCAGCAGCCGGTCCAGCCGCTCAGCGACGAACTGGTCGAACCCCACGCCGCCCCCTTCGTTGTCCGGTGAGTTTGCGGTTCGGGAAACCCCCTTGCGGCCGTCGGTTGCTGCATCGGGTTTTGTGGCCTGGACCACAGTTGTCCATCTTGGGACGAGTTTCGGCCCGATCCGTTGGCGGGTTCAAGTCGATCCCTGAGCCTTCACGTCATGCGCATCATCCCTGCACTCGCGCTGTTGTCGCTGCTCGTCCCCGTTGACGCGCAAGCGGCACCCAACGGAACGGCAGCACGCTCGCCGAGGGCGGCCTGTGTCTCGGCCGGTCCGGTGACGCTGCCCAGATGGTCAGCTGTGCCGGCGCGGACGCCCAGTGGGTCGCCACCCTCGACGACCAGGACCGCTACCGGTTGAAGGACCCCGGTTCCGCGCGCTACCTGGTCGCGTCCGGCACCGACCAGGTTCGCGTCGGCACCGGCGGCGACACGTGGTTCCTCACGCCGGTCAACCCCGTGCGCGTCCCGGCGCAGAGCGACCCGCGCCTGGACGAGGTCACGTTCCTGACCGCCCACAACGCCTACGCCAACGACGTCGACGGCGGCTTCACGTTCGGCAACGTCGCGCCGAACCAGTCGCGCGGCGTCGTGCAGCAGCTGGGCGACGGCGTCCGCGGCTTCATGCTGAACATCCACCAGACGTCCGACGGCGCGATCCTCTGCCACAACAGCTGCACGTTCGTCAGCAAGCCGGTCGCTCTCGCCGTCGACCTCCAACGCATCGTCGACTTCCTGAAGTCGCACCCGACCGAGATCGTCACGGTGTTCCTGGAGGACCACGTCGACGCCCACGCCCCGAACTACCTGGCCGTCGACTTCTACCACCTGAACACGCCGTCGCTGACGAACGAGCGCCACCCGTCCGGCGCCGGTTCCGTGGAACTCCCCGCCGCCTCCACGCTGTGCCTGGACAACAACGCCGGCGGCACCACCAACGGCACCACCGTGCAGCTGTGGGACTGCAACGGCAGCGGCGCGCAGCAGTGGCGCGTGCGGTTCGATGGTTCCGTGCAGAACCCGCAGCCGGGGCTGTGCCTGGACGATCCCGGCGCGTCGACGACGCCCGGCACACGCCTGACCATCTGGACCCGCAACGGTGCCGCGGCCCAGGCCTGGCGCTTCCGCTAGCGGCGTCAGGGCTTGCGGGCGACTCCCACGTAGACGTCCTCCGGGCCGCCCTCTCCGGCCGGGCCGAGTTCCGGGTGCCACGACGGCGCCGGCACGACGCCCGGCTGGAGGATCTCCATGCCCGCGAACATGGGCTCGAACTCGGACAGAGAACGGAAGTACATCGGGTCGCGGCTGTGCTTCATGGCGCCGGCGACGGCGCCCATCTCCTCCGGCTTGAAGTCGGCGGTCAGGTGGGAGAGTGCGATCAGGCTGCCGGACGGCATGGCGTCGCGGTAGCGGGCGACGACCTCGGCCGGACCCTTCTCGTCGGAGACGAAGTGCAGCACGGCGACCATGAGCAGGCCGACCGGGCGGGAGAAGTCGATCAGGTTCTTCACCGTCGGGTCGGACAGGACCTCGTCGGGGCGGCACATGTCGGCCTGCACGACGCCCGCCTTGTCGTTGCCCTCCAGGATGAGCTGGCTGTGGGAGACCGCGACCTCGTCGTAGTCCACGTAGACGACGCGTGCGTCCGGGTTTTCCTGTTGCACGATCTCGTGGACGTTGCCGACCGTCGGGATGCCCGAGCCGAGGTCGAGGAACTGGTCGATGCCCTGCTCCATCATCAGCAGGACGGCACGGCGCATGAACGAGCGGTTCGAGGCCGCGATGGCGCGGCCGTCGCGCAGGACCTGCAGCACCTTCTCGCCGACCATGCGGTCCGACGCGAAGTTGTGGCCACCTCCCAGCAGGAAGTCGTAGACGCGTGCCGCGCTCGGCACGTCCGTGTTGATCCCTGCGGGCACCCACGAGAAAGGCTCGGCCATGGCGCAGAACCTACCTGTTTGCGCTCACATGTGTATCGGCCCGGATCGGGTGAAAACGTCAAACACACCGCGCGAAACGGGTCGATATGTGCTCCACCAGCGCGGATGCGCCTGCGGCGCGGGCCTCCTCGGCCAGCCACCGCAGCTGGTCGTCCACTCGTGCCGAACGCAGGGTCGCGGCCGCGGCCACCGCGTGCGCACCGAAATCGGACGCGGCGTCCACGTCGCCGGCCGCGAGGTGGTTGCGGGCCAACGCGGTCAGGGCGATCGCGCGCGCTCGCACCTGTTCTGCGCGGTACGTCTCAACGGTTGTGGTGAGTGACGTGATGGCGGTCTGCGGGTCCGGCAGCGTTCGGTGGTCGGTCCAGGAGTTGTGCGCTGCCACGAAACCGAGCTGGAACGCCTTGAGGGCGTCCTCGGGTGCGTTGTGGTGCAGGAACATCCTGCCCGCACGGGTCAGCACCGACGCGATCAGCTCCTCGTTCTCCGCCTGTCGCGCCAGCGTCAGCGCACGTTCGAAGTGCGGCAGCGCCACGCCGGGCATGCCGCTGTCGAACGCCGTCCAGCCCGCCAGCTCGTGGGCCTCCGCGACGGCCGTCCACGTCTCCGCGTCGCCGAGCATGATCTGCGGTTCGACTGCGGCGACGTGCTCCGCCACCGCGGTATGGCATGCCATACCGCCGTATCGCTGGTCCAACGACCGCAACGCCCGTGTGCGCGCCTGTATCCGTTGAACGTCCATTCGCTCCACTGGCGGCGAAGCGGGCAGCCAGTCGAAGGTCGGCGCGCCGACGGTGATCCGGGCCGCGTGCTCCAGAAACCGTTGGCGTGCCTGGACGTCCGCCTCCACCAGCTCCTCGGCGAACCCGTCGGCCACCGCGAGCCGGTGCCAGTGGGCGGCCTCGGTGGCCTCCCCGAGCGCGAACAGCACTCGCGCCAGACGCACGGCCGCGTCACCGAGCTGCTGGTCGGCGGCGACCCGGAAGCACACGGCGGCCTCGCGCAGGCGGCCCGCCCGTTCCGCGGCCTCGCCGGCGCGGTAGGTCCGCTCGACCTCCTCGTCGAACTCGAACTCGCGCAGGAGCTCACTCATCACTGCCTCCGAGAATCCGCCGCAGCTCTGCCCTGCCGCGGGTGAGGTGCGTCCGCACGGTCGACTCGCTGACCACCAGCACCGCGGCGATCTCGCTGACCGGATAGCCGAGCAGGTGGTGCAACGCGACGACCTCGCGGTGCCTGGGGGAGAGCCGGCGCAACGCGGAGTGCACCGCCTCCACCTCGTGCACCCGGTCCACGACGTCGACCGCGGGCACCGCGACCAGCGGCGTCTCCTGCCGGTGCTGTCGTTGCCAGCGGCGCAGCAGCCGGATCGCGACCTTCAGCACCCACGCCTCGGGCTTGTCGTAGGACCGCACGTCACCCCATCGGTGCCGTGCGATGAGCAACGCGTCCTGCGCCACGTCCTCGACGACGCGGGTGTCGCCGCTCAACGCCGTCAACGTCCTGGTCACCACCGGCAGGCAGGTGCGGAAGAACTCGGCGAAGCCCTGATCCGGCTCCGGTGTGCTCAACGGTCTTCCCTTCAGCGTCCGCTCGGGTCCTTCAGCGCCCGTGGGCGACCTTCACCGGTTACAGGCGTTGAAGCCAGGAAAGGCTGAGTCCGATGCACACATTCACCCGTTTAGCCTCATATGCCGTGGGGTCAAGCTGTGACGTCCACACACACGAATGACCCGGTAGAGCGAACCTCCCTTGTGGACAGTTGCACGCTGCAACGGTCGCGGCTAAACCTGAATCCCTGATTGTGACTCGCAGCCCACCCGAACGGGATCAGCTTTCTACGGAAAGTCACAAAAAGCGGAAATCAAGCGACCGATCTCGCGAGAAAAGTTCACCAGGAAGTGTGACAAGCGACGGCGCGTAAGTGGAGGACGGCGGGCGGACCTGCGGAAACGGTGGCATTTTCCAGTTTCCCGCAGTCTCCCGTCCCTGCTGCCTAGGAGCGAATTCGTGAAACGACCGCTCGCCGCCGCGCTCGCCGCGCTGGTGGCCGCCTCGTCCGCCGTGGTCATGCCGACGACAGCGCATGCCGGTCCCGGTGACGGCTCGTTGACCGTCAAGGTCATTCGTGACGTCAACGGCAACGGCAACTACGACGCCGCCGTCGAGGTACCCGTCCAGGGTGCTTCCGTGCTCGTCACCGACCCCGCGGGCAAGACCGCGACCGGGACGACCGACGCGTCCGGCAGCGTCGCGGTCGGCCTCGCGCCGGTGAGCGGCGGCAAGTACCGCGTGCAGGTCAACCCGCCCGCGGGCAGCGTTCTCCAGCCCGCACCGGCCGGCGGCACGCTCGAGAGCAACACGATGTTCGTGGACGTCTCGGGCGGCAAGAACGTCACGGTCACCACCGGCCTGTGGAACCCGTCCGACTACTGCCAGTCGAGCCCCGCGCTCGCGACGGCGTGCGAGCGCGCGACGCGTGACCGCGACGGCAAGAGCATGGTCAACGACTCCGCGCGTTCGTTGGTGACCATGCCGTTCACCTCGCGTGGCACGAACACCGCGCCGACGCAGATCGCGAACCAGGGCGCCACCGGCACGGTGTACGGCCTCGCCTACCGCAAGCAGGACAAGCGGTTGTTCTCCGCCGCGTTCGCGAAGCGGCTCACCAACTACGGGCCGGGTGGTCCCGGTGGCATCTACGTCACGCCCGCCGGGGGCGGCGCGACGACGTTGTTCACCACCGTGCCGAACGCCGGTGGGGCCACGCACAACCACCAGGCCGACTTCGACGGCGGCTTCTTCGCCGTGCCCGGTACGCAGAGCCTCGGTGACATCGACGTCTCCGAGGACGGCAGCGAGCTCTACGTCGTCAACATGTTCGACAAGAAGCTCTACGTCTACGACGCAACGCAGCCGATCGCGGCCGCGCCGAAGGCGTCTTACGCGATCCCGTCGACGTGTCCGTCCGCGGGCGACTGGCGGCCCGGTGCGCTCGGCGTGCGCGACGGCCTCGTGTACGTCGGTGGTGTCTGCTCCGGCGCGTCGACGAAGAAGATCGCCGACGTGAAGGCCGTCGTCATGACGTTCTCCGGTGGTGCGTTCAGCGCGCCGGTGCTGACGAAGGTCCTCGACTTCCAGCGCGGCAGGACGTTCAACAGCCGCCCGGCGAGCAACGTCTGGTACCCCTGGACGAACAGCTGGAACGACACCGCGGCCAACGACCTGCAGCACAACACCTACCCGATGCCGCTGTTGATCGACATCGGCGTGGAGAACAACGGCGACCTCGCGCTGGGCTTCCGCGACCGCTTCGGTGACATGGGCGGCTTCTGGATCCCCGCTCCGGACGGCACCGGCGGTGAGTGGGAGACCTTCTCCGGCGGTGACCTCAACCGGGCCTGCAAGACCGCCACCGGCTACGCGTGGGAGGGCACCGGCGGGTGCAAGAACAACCACGTCAACCCCAACGGTGGTGCCGAGCAGGCGGCCGACGTCGTGGAGTACTACCCCGGTGAGTACTTCGCGTTCGGTGGCGGCTACGCGCCGCACCAGGAGACCGCGCAGGGTGCGGTGGGCCTGGTCTACGGCGAGACCCGCATGCCGGCGACCGTGATGGACCCGACCGGTGTGCGCACCGGTGGTGTCGGCTGGTTCGACCGCACCACGGGTTTGATGACCGACGCCACGTACTCCAACGCCTACAAGATCATCGACGAGTTCAGCGAGGGCTGGGGCAAGGCGAACGGTCTCGGTGATCTGGAGGCGTTGTGCGATCTGGCGCCGGTGCAGCTGGGCAACCGCGTGTGGTTCGACATGGATGCGGACGGTGTGCAGGACGGTGACGAGCCCGCGGTGGCGGGGGTGAAGGTGACGGCGACGCCGTGTGCCGGTGGTGCGGCGTTGCCGGTGAAGACGACGAACGCCAAGGGTGAGTACTACTTCGGTGCGGCGGACGGTCTGAAGCCGGAGACCTGTTACAACCTGACGTTCGACTACAGCGGGGTGAACGCGGCGGCGTTGCCGGGCGCGCCCGCGGCGAGTGATCTCAAGTGGACGGTTCAGGCGGCCGGTGCGGACCGGCTGATCGACTCCAACGTGGACAGTGCGGGCAAGACTCAGGTGACCACGGGCAAGGCCGGTACCGCCGACCACTCGATCGACGCGGGTATCAACGCGAAGGTCAACAACTCCCTCGGCGACTTCGTGTGGGTCGACACCAACCGCAATGGTCTGCAGGACGCGGGTGAGCCGGGTGTTCCCGGTGTGACGGTGGTGGCGAAGAAGGCCGACGGCACCATCGTCGGCACGCCGGTGCAGACCGACGCGCAGGGCAAGTACCTGATCCAGAACCTGCCCGACGGCACGTACAAGGTGTGCTTCGACCTGTCGACGTTGCCCGCCCAGTACGCCGGATACCTGTTCACCACCAAGGACGCGGGTGACGACGCGTTGGACTCGGACGCGGATCCGGCCGACGACTGCACCGCGACGACGACGCTGGGTGTGGGCAAGCGCGAGGACCTGACGCTGGACGCGGGTCTGGTGCCGCCGAACAACAAGGTCGGCGACTTCGTGTGGGTGGACACCAACCGCAACGGCGTGCAGGACGCGGGTGAGCCGGGCGTTCCCGGTGTGACCGTGACGCTGAAGGACGGTGCCGGAAACCCCGTGGGCACGCCGAAGACGACCGGTGCCGACGGCAAGTACCTGTTCGACAACCTGGCCGACGGCACCTACAAGGTGTGCTTCGACATCGCCAACATGCCTGCCCCGTACCAGAACTACCTGGTGACGAGGCCGGACGCGGGTGGCGACGACACGAAGGACTCCGACGCGGACGCCACCGGCTGCACGCCGCCGACGTCGTTGGGGTCTGCCAAGCGCGAGGACCTCACGCTGGACCTCGGCATCCGGCCGCCGAACAAGCTCGGTGACACGGTGTGGCGTGACGACAACAAGAACGGCGTCCAGGACCCGAACGAGCCCGGTGTGCCGGGTGTGACGGTCAAGGTGGGTGACAAGACGACGACCACCGACCAGAACGGCAAGTACGAGTTCCCGAACCTGCCGGACGGCACCTACACCGTCTGCTTCGACATCAAGAACCTGCCCGCCGCGGTGGCGGACTACCAGGTGACGAAGCCGGACCAGGGTGGCGACGACGCGAAGGACTCGGACGCCGACGTGGCCACGGGTTGCACGCCGACCACGACGCTGGGTGTGGACAAGCCGGAGGACCTGACTCTCGACATGGGTCTGATCTCGCCGGTGAACCGCCTCGGTGACTACGTGTGGATCGACGTCAACAAGGACGGTCTGCAGGACGCCACGGACGTTCCGGTGCAGGGCGTGAAGGTCACGCTGTCCAACGGCGCGACGACGACCACGGACGCGCAGGGCAAGTACCTGTTCGACAACCTGCCCGACGGCACCTACAAGGTGTGCTTCGACGTCGCCAACCTGCCCGCCTCGGTGAAGGACTACAAGGTCACCACGCAGAACGCGGGCACCGACGACGCGAAGGACTCCGACGCGGGCGCGGACGGCTGCACGGCGGAAACCACGCTGGGCACCGGGAAGCGGGAGGACCTGACCCTGGACATGGGTCTGGTCTCCCCGCCGAACAAGCTCGGTGACACGGTGTGGCGTGACGACAACAAGAACGGCATCCAGGACGACGGCGAACCCGGTGTGCCTGACGTGCCGGTGAAGTTGTCGACCGGTCAGACCACGAAGACGGACGCGAACGGCAAGTACGTCTTCGACAACCTGCCGGACGGCAAGTACACGGTGTGCTTCGGCCCGATGCCCACGGGTATGGCGGACTTCCAGTTCACCACGCCGAACGCGGGTTCCGACGACGCGAAGGACTCCGACGCCGACGTCGCGACCGGCTGCACGCCTGAGGTGACGCTGGGCCTGGGCAAGCGCGAGGACCTGACCCTGGACGCCGGCATCCACGCGCCGGTCAACAGGATCGGTGACTACGTGTGGGTCGACGCCAACCGCAACGGTCTGCAGGACGCGGGTGAGCAGCCCGTGGCCGGTGTGACGGTGAAGCTGTCCACCGGCGCGACCACGACCACCGACGCGCAGGGCAAGTACCTGTTCAGCGACATGCCGGACGGCAGCTACACGGTGTGCTTCGACGTCAAGAACCTGCCGGCCGCGGTGGCGGACTACACCCTCACCAAGACCGACGCGGGCGACGACGCGATGGACTCCGACGCCGACCCGGCGACCGGGTGCACGCTGCCCGTCGTGGTCGGACCGGGCAAGCGCGAGAACCTGACGCTGGACGCCGGTCTCGTGGCACCGCCCAACCGCATCGGTGACCTGGTGTGGTCCGACACCAACCGCGACGGTGTGCAGCAGCCGGGTGAGCCGGGTGTGCCGGGCGTCGTGGTCAAGCTGGTCGACGACAAGGGCACCGTCGTCGGCACGGTCAAGACCGGCACGGACGGCCGCTACGAGTTCCCAGGCATCCCGGACGGCACCTACAAGGTGTGCTTCGACATGGGTGCTCTGCCCGGTGCCTACGCCGGGTACGTCGCGACGAAGCCGAACGTCGGCGACGACGCGAAGGACTCCGACGTCGACCCGGCGACCGGGTGCACGCCGCCGGTGACGGTCGGCGTGGGCAAGAGGGAGAACCTGACCCTCGACCTCGGTCTCGTCCCGCCGACCAACCGCGTCGGTGACTTCGTCTGGTCCGACGACAACGCCAACGGCGTGCAGGACGCCGGCGAACCCGGTGTGCCGGGACTCCCGGTCTTCCTGCAGGACGGCGCCGGCAAGCCGGTGGCCCAGACCAAGACCGACTCCGGCGGCAAGTACCTGTTCACCGACCTGCCCGACGGTGAGTACAAGGTCTGCTTCAACGCCGACCCGATGACGGGCCTGGTCGCCGGTCGCAAGCTGACCACGCCCAACGTCGGCGACGACGGCAAGGACTCCGACGTCGACCCGGCGACCGGATGCACCCACGTCGTCAAGCTGGGCAAGGACAAACGCGTCGACCTCACCCTCGACGCCGGTCTGCTGCCCACACCGCCCGCACCGCCGCTGGCGTGGACCGGCGCGTCGGTGTGGAGCCTGCTCCTGGCGGCGCTGACCCTGATCGCCGGAGGTGCGTTCCTGCTGCTGCAGGGCCGCCGTCGCAGGGTCTGAGTTGAACAACGGTCCTGCCCCCGGACTTCGCCTCCGGGGGCAGGACCGTTGTCACGGCAGGAGATGCCGGAAGGCGGCGACGAGCAGCATGCGTTGCTGGTCGACGTCCAGGCCCTCGTCGAGCTCGTCGTCCGGGCGGTACTCCCGGTTGTCACGGGTGCCGTGCTTGCCGAACGACTCGACGCGGACCGCGATGTCGACGAGATCCGTCGTCAGGTCCACAGTGGACTCGTCGGCGGGGATCGGCTCGTTGTGCTGGAAGAGCTCGTAGGAGAACCGCATCCCGATCGTGCCGTCGAACGTCGCCTGCTCGGCCGGCAACCGCAGGGCGTGGGACACCGTCCGGTACAGCTCGGCCCCGGTCAGGTGCAGCGGTGTCATGACGACGTGCGTGACACCGAGGTCGTGACTGCGCACCGAGATCGCGACGGTCGGGCCGTCCGGCGCCGGCGGTACGGGTTGCGGGAACACGGGAAGCTCGGACTTGCGGTCGGAGCGCCAGGTCGCCACCAGGCGGTCGGCGGCCTCCACCAGGTCGACGTGCTTGCGGGGCGCGAGCAGCGGCGGCAGCGGTTCCTCGTCGAGCCGCACGATGAACAGGAAGGCGCGGCGGCGCGTCACCTCGAAGCTGAACGCCGCCGCCCACTCGTCGGTGGCCCGGTCGCGTCGCGGGGTGTTCGACGACCACAGCAGGACGTGGTAGTCGGACGTGCCCAGCCCGTCGTCGACCGCGACCGCGTCCTGCTCGTCGAGGAAGGCGCTGACGTTGCGTTCCTCCAGCTCGGCACGCAGCTGCTCGGCGTGCGGACGGTCCTTGCCGGCGAACGACAGGAACACCTTGGGGCGGGTTTCGAGCGGCACGGGTTCTCCGTTCTTCCTGAGTCTTCTGCGCAGCGGACCCGCCGTGGTCTGCACGCCCGCGTCACCGTGCAGCGACCAGCACGCCCAGTCGGCCGGGTGCCGGTCGGCGACCTCGCGCAACGCGTGCTGCAGCGCCCGGTCGCGGGGCAGCTTGGCCAGGTTGCGGTCGAACGCGTCGAGCACCTTCCGCGCAGCGTCGTCCTCGGGCTTCCACCGTGCCGTCACGACGGCTCCCGCGCCCGCCGTGATCACCGAACGCGCGTAACCGGCCCTGTCGTGGCCCGCGCCGAGCACGACCGTGCCGCACGCGCTGAAGTCCATTCGTCCCAACGTTTCCACGGAAACCCTTTCGCTGCCCGAGGAATCGATGCGGACCCGGCGGAAGCGGTGTTCCTTCAGAGTGCGTTCGAGCTCCGCCGGGTCGTGGAAAGTCGTTGCCTCGTCGCCTCTTTGGTCGAGGGCGCGCTGGTGCAGCGACGGCAGGGCCGAGAGACACGGCAGGGTGGACAGGGCGTGCGTGAGGCCGAGGTGGCGGCCGTCGACGGGGAGACCCGCGAGCGGGATGTCGGCGAGGACATCTCCCGCCACCACGACGATTCTGTTGGCGGGCAGGGCGTTGAGCACGTCCTTCAGCGCGATCAGGTTTGCCAGCTCGGCGAGCAGGGTGCCGAGAACCGCCGGGGCGTGGCGGGGTTTCCACGCCCTGATCCGGTGAATCGTCTCGGCGAGCTCGCTGACGTGCACGTCGGCGGTGAGGTGGGTGATCCTGCGACCGATGATCACGTGGTGCAGCTGGTCGGGCGTCGCGTGCATCATCCACACGGCCTGGTCGTGGGACAGGTGCCTGGTGATGCCGCGCAGCCAGCGCTGGGCCGATCTGAGGTCGGTGAACCCCGGCAGGGCGCGAGGCTCGGCCAGGATCGTGGTGCTCCTGGCGGCTTCGAGCGCCACCACCAGCCCTGGCAACGCCTTCCTGCCCTCGCGCCGGACTCGGCGGGCCGCGGCCAGGACGCGGCTGTCGTGTTCGTCCCTGACCGCTCGCAACAGCTGGAGGCGGGGGGAGTCCTGGGTGGCTTCCTCTTCGGTGTGGCTGGATTCGGTCCAGCACCTGGCCGCCTGCTCCTCGTCTCCGGCGTCAGCGAGCGTGTCACCGAGTTTGCGCAGTGCCAACGCTTTCAGCTCGGTGTGCGGTGTTCGTGCCGCTGCCTGGCGGAAGTGCCTGGCGGCCTCGTCGAGGCGTTGCCCGGCGTGGGCGAGCTCGGCCTTGGTGAGGTGCCAGAGCGCGGAGTTCCCTTCGCCCAGCAGGCCTTCCGCCGTCGCCGGTTCGCCCGCCGCGATCAGACGTCGGACGTGGTCGAGGTGGCGTTCCGGGGCGAGCGTCTGCGTGGCGTCGGGGAGCGTCGAGAGCACCTCCGGTCCGGCCGCGGCCACCAGCAGCGGGAAGAGCCTGCGTGCGGCACCTGGTTGTCTGGTCAGGACGAGCAGCACGGTCAACTCGTGGTGCACGGCGAACTGCAGCGCCGGTTCGATCCCGTAGCTGGTGGCGCACCTCATCATCAATGCCAGGGCTTCCTCGTACCTGACCTCGCGCCGGAGCACCGCTTCCCGTCTGAGGAACTCGGCCGGGGTGCGCGGGGTCTGGTCGTCGATCTTCGGCACGTGCGCGTTGCGGCGCACGTCGAGGAGCAGCCGGTCGTTGCCGATGGCTTCCAGCTGCTCGATGTGGCCCGCCCGGCGGAAGTGGCGTTCCGCGGCGTCGAGCTCGCTTTCCGCGGTGGGGTGGTCGAACCGGTGGACGGCGGCCAGTGCCGCGACGCGCGCGAGTCTCGCCTGCTGCAGCTCGTTGAGGTACCGCCTGCGCAGCTCCCGCACGTCCCGTTCGGCACTGGCGTGATCCGTTGTGGCACTGCGGATCTGGGCTTTGAGCACTCTCAGTTCGGTGTCGTCCTCGGTGAGGTACTCGTCGCAGCGCCGGGCCGCCCGTCTGATCGCACCGAGGCCCAGCAGGGTGGCGCAGTGGTCGTGGGCGATGACGCGGCTGATCCTGGCCGCTTCCCCGTAGGCGTGGTCGACCCCGTGCACGTCGCCGCGGCGGGCGGCGGCCTGGGCGGCTCTGATCGCGTTGGCGAGGGGTTCGAGTTCCATTCAGTCCCCGCAGGCCTGCGCGATGAGAAGCGGTCGTTGACGCATGGACGATCCTCCGTGCGTCGCAGACTAACGATCCAGACAGCCGACAGATCGTTTGTCCATCTTCTGTCCACGAACTGCCCAAACGATCTTGTCGGTGCTCCTCGGCACACTGGACGAGACCCGTTGCCCACTCGCCCGAGGAGACCCCGATGTGCTGGGACTGCGACCACCCCGCCAGCCGCATGGACGAACACCTGGCCACCCTGCGCCGCTGCATCGACGCCCGCGGCTGGGCCGTCCAGGCGGTGGAACGAGACCGGGCCCACCCGCCGTGGGCGTACACCGTCGGGCTGACCGTGCGCGGCCTGCCCGAGCTCGTCGTCACGGGCATGCCCGTCCTGGAGGCCGGGCGCCTGCTCGACGACACCGCCGAACACCTGTCGCACAGCTGCGTTCCCTCGCCGGGCCAACGGTTCGCGCTCGAGGGCGGCCCGCTGCTGGAGGTTGTCCGCGTGGCCCGCCCGTGGGCGCACCTGCTGGTGTCCGCGCGTCTGTACGGCGAGGGCATCGCCGCGCTGCAGCTCGTGCACGCCGACGAGTCGGGCCGCTGGCCGTGGGACCCGTCGTACGCCGGCGTGCTGGGCGGTCAGCCGGTGCTGGGCGTCAGAGCGAGTCCACCGAGCGGGTGATCCGCTCACCCATCACCCGCAGGTGCTCGACCAGTTCCGGCGGTCCCTGCACGGTGAAGTCGCACCCGAGCGAGGTCAGGCGGAACGCGAGGTAGTCGACCGTGTCCTCGACGCTGTGCCACGTGCACGAGTCGTCGTCGAGAGCTGAGAGGTCGCCGGCGAAGTCCGCCAGCCGTGCCCGCGCCAGCTCCACGGGCAACCGCAGCGTCGCACGCGCCCGGTAGGTCGGCGCCGTCTCGTACATCTTCCGCGTGACGTACTCGGTCGCGTCCCCGCCCGGCGCCACCCGTGCCGCGAACCGGGCCCCGGTGGCGACGGCGGTGGAGACGCGGTCCAGCCGGAAGATGCGCCAGTCGTCCCGTTCCACGTCGAAGGCGAGGAGGTACCAGCGCCGCCCCAGCGCTACCAACTGAACAGGTTCGACGTGCCGCTTCGACGCCACACCTTCCTGCGCCGCGTAAGCGAACCGCACCCGCTCCCTCGCCTGCACCGCTCCGGCGATGATCGTGAGCTGAGCCGGGTCGACCAGCGAGGCGAACGGCGACGCGGAAGCCGCGGTGGCGGCCGTCAGCGACGACACCCGCCGCGCCAGCCGAGGCGGCAGAACCTGCTGCAGCTTCGCCAACGCCCGCAGCGACGCCTCGGCGATGCCCGCCACGGGCTGCCTCGCCGCCGTCCGCAACCCGACCGCGATGGCCACGGCCTCCTCGTCGTCGAGCAACAACGGTGGCATCGCCTTGCCCGCGCCCAACCGGTACCCGCCCAGCGCTCCCATCGTGGCCTCGACGGGATACCCGAGGTCGCGCAACCGGTCGACGTCCCGCCGCACCGTCCGCGACGTGACCCCCAACCGCTCGGCCAGCTCGCTGCCGGGCCATTCGCGCGGGGTCTGCAGCAGCGACAGCAGACGCAACAACCGAGCCGCATCACTCACGCCGCTCAACCTAGGCGGTGTAGCGCCCGGCCCAAATAGGACAGATACCGTCCTATATCGGTCATACGGTCGTCCCCGACAACAACGAAGGGACAGGACCCGATGAACGTCGTGCCCGAGGGCTACCACACCGTCACCCCGTGGATGATCACCGCAGGCCACACCGCCGAGCTGATCGACTTCATCACGGAGGTGTTCGACGCCGTCGAGCTCGGCCGCGTGGGCGAGGCGCCGGACATCGGTCACGCCGAGGTCCGCATCGGCGACTCGGTGGTGATGCTGTTCGACCGCCCGGACTGGCCGCTCACCCCGGCGTTCCTGCGCCTCTACGTCGCGGACGACGCCGAGGTGCTGAAGCGGGCGACCGAGCGCGGGGCGACGGTGGTCACCGAGCCGACCGAGCTGTTCTGGGGCGACCGGGTCAGCAGGTTCACCGACCCGTTCGGCAACCTGTGGTGGGTGCACCAGCGCGTTGCGGAGCCGACCCCGGAGGAGTTGAACGCCAGGATGCAGGACCCGGCGTTCATCAGGGCCATGGCCTACGTGCAGGGCTTCAGTCCGCTGACGTGACTCGCGAGCGTTCGACCGCCGTCAGCGTCGGCTCCGGGGGCGCTGAGCGGGGGCCGCGCAGGGTCGCCCAGACCACCTTGGGGCTGACCAGCTTCGCCATCGGCCCGGACAGCGTGAACGCCTCCAGGAACGCCCGCGTCACCGCCATCTCGGTGGTCGCGGTGCGCACCAGCCGGTCGACGTACCGCTGCAGCACGCGTCCGGCCAGCGGCAGCGGTTTGCCGACCGCGCCGGGGTAGAGGATGTCCTGGTTGGTGGCCATGGCCCAGGCGCCGTCGACCACCTTGCCGATGCCGCGCTGGATGCGTTGCGACGAGTGTCCTGCGCTCAGGCCCGCGTCCAGGGCCTGAGCGCTCTGCGCCGCGACGGACATGCCGTGCCCGTAGACGGGGTTGTAGGTGGCGACGGCGTCGCCCAGCGCCAGCAACCCGACCGGCCAGGACTTCATGCGCTCGTAGAACATCCGGCGGTTGGCCGTGCTGTGCGAGCCGTAGACCGGCGACAACGGGGTGGCGTCGGCGATCAGTTCGCCCACCACGGGGTTGCGCACGGAACGCGCGAACGCCACGAACTCCGACTCGTCGGTCGAGGGTTCCCCGCCGCGCGTTCCGGACAGCGTCACGAGCCAGCGGCCGTCCTCGATGGGCAGCAACGTCGCCGTGCAGCCCGGATGCGGGTCGCGGGGGTTGGCCTGGACGTTGACGATCGGGAACCCGGAGGTCGCCGACGGCGGAGCCTGGAAGATCCGGGTGGCGTAGGCGAGGCCGGAGTCCACGCTCTCGGAGTGCACGGCCGGCAGCCCGAACGACTCCAGCCACGCGGGCAGCCGCGAGCCCCGCCCGGTGGCGTCCACGACCAGGTTGGCCTCCAGCGAGATCTGCTCGCGCGAGACGCGGTCCTCGACCAGCACCCCGGACACCGCGTGCCGGTCACCGAGCAACGACACCGGTTCGGTGCCGGTCAGGACCGAGATCTTGGTGTCCCGCAACGCCTGCGTGCGGACGACCCAGTCCAGCAGGCCGCGGCTGCACGAGACGATGAACTGCATCTCGGGGAACCGCGGCACCCATCCCTGCGCGCTCAACGACACCAGGTCGTTCGGCACGCCGATCCGGTGGGCGCCGGCCGCTGACAACGCGTCCAACGTGCCGGGCAGCAGCGACTCGATCGCCCGCGCGCCACCGGACATCAGCAGATGCGCGTGCCGGGCCTGCGGCACGCCGGAGCGGGTGCCTGGACCGTCCGGCAGTTTGTCCCGCTCCACCACGGTGACCTCGTCGAAGTGCCTGACGAGGACGGACGCCGCGAGCATGCCCGCGAGCCCTCCGCCGAGGACAACGGCGTGTGTGGGTGCCATTTACTCTTTTCCCCCTGCTGCTTGCACGCGCGTGGCGTCGGCGACCGCGGCGTCGACTATCGGCGAGTGCTGGAACGCGCGCGAGATGCGCACCCACCTGTCGTGCTCGGCGGCCAGGTCGGTGCCGTCGACGATCTCCGCGGCGGGACGGCGTTTCGCGGGCTTGGAAGAACGTCCGGACGAACCGGCTGCCCGCAGCTGCGCGGCCTCCACGACGGCGACGACCTCGTCGGAGGGCAGCGCGGCCTGGCGCGCGAGAGAAGTGGCCGTTTCACCGACGGTCAGGTCGAAGTACGGCGTGAGCGCCCAGCGCCAGTCGTTCAGCTCGATGATCTGCCGCCGCACCCGGTGGTGCGGGTTGAGGAACTTGCCCGGCGCCACCAGCACGATGCCGGGGTTCACGTGCACCAGCGCCCGGTGCAGCGGCCGCAACGCGAAGTAGGTCCGCCAGCGCCGCAACCACAGCGACGGCGACGGGCGGCGCGGGCCGAACACCGGCAGCGCCATCGCGATCACCAGCGGGATCATCGACAGCGACGCCATCAACGGCGCGGTCAGGCTCAGCACGTCGAAGCTGCGCTCGCCCGCCCAGTCCATCAGCAGCACGAACAGCTTGATCACCGCGAACGCCATCGGGAACAGCGCCGCCGCGCAGTACCAGCGCAGGCCGCGAGCGAGCCAGAGCCGGGCGGCGATCGCCTCGTCCCGCGAGCCCTGCCAGCAGTGGTAGGCCTGGCCGCCGCAGCCGATTCCGGTGGCCACGAAGTAGATGAACAGGAAGACCGCGATGGTCGGTTGCGTGGCGTAGAACGTGTCGAAGTCGACCTGGCGCTCTTCGCCGACCTCGGACTTGAAGAACAGCACGATCATCGCCGCGACGACCGTGCTGTAGCTGACGACGATCAGCCGGACCCGTTGCCACGCCTGGACCGCCGGGTAGCGCCAGTACAGCACCAGCGCGAACGCCGACCCCGCGAAGCACACCACCAGGCTGTAGACGAGCAACGCGGCGAAGTTCGGCACGCCGCTCACCCAGTTGATCCAGGTGATGTTCGCGGGCGCCGCGAAGAGCACGGCGAACGCGGAGAAGAAGCAGGTGGTGATCAGTGCCACGACACGGGGACTGCCCCAGCTCGACCGCAGCGCGCGGATCTTGTACGCGAGCAGGAGCAGTCCGACGACGCCGCACGAGAGGTAGATCAGGTTAAAGATCGCCACGACGCACCCAGCGAGATCTTCCTTCGAGGGACTCGGCCACCCGCCGCACGTGCGGTGGTTCCTCGGTCGCGGCCGTGTCGGCCCACACCCGGTGTTCCGTGAGGCGTTCCAGCAGGTGGTCCGCGAGGTTCTCGGCCTCGCGCTCCTCGTCCTCGGTCATGGTCGTGCGGCCCGCGATGATCTGCGCCATCCGCGGCAGCAGGTGCGGTGCCAGCTTGCGCATGCCCTCGCTGCGGCTCAGCGCCACCGGCTGGTGCTCCAGCAGCACGTGCGCGAACTCGTGCAGCAGCACGTGCAGGCGGTGGTACCAGGACTGCGAGTCGGCGCAGATCACGAGGTAGGTGCCGTTCTCGAGCAACGCGGTCGCGCCGCTCAGGCAGACCGCGTTCGTGATGGCGGCGAAGCGGACGTCGACCGGGCGTCCCAGCCGCTCGCTCATCAGCTCGCAGACCCGGCGGCTCGCGTCCCTGTGCGTGGCGTCGGGCGGCAGGTCGA
Source organism: Lentzea sp. NPDC004782 (assembly GCF_040609115.1). Lineage (NCBI taxonomy): Bacteria > Bacillati > Actinomycetota > Actinomycetes > Pseudonocardiales > Pseudonocardiaceae > Lentzea > Lentzea sp. NPDC004782. The sequence goes on along the minus strand of NZ_JBEXJN010000005.1, from coordinate 223,180 downwards.
GGTCGCGGGCGACCTCGTCGACCAGCTTGCGCAGTTTCCTGCGGTTCACCCGTCGCCTCCTCTCGATGTCGTCTGCAGCGGTCCAAGCGGAGATCTTCACGCCGTTGTCGTCATCAAGTCCGGTCCGGAGATGTACGGCGGCTGTTCAGCGGGAACGACCAGCCCTCGCCGACTTCGAGCGCCTGCCGGAACCCTTCTACCGCAGCGGCCCTGGCCTGCGGGGACAGTTCACCCGTACGTTCGGCCAGACGGGTGACGAACTCGACGACGCCGAGCTCGCGCAGGGCCAGGAAGTCGGTCAGCTCCGTGTCGACCCGCGCCGCGAGGTCGTCGTCGAAGAAGTACGCGGGGTCGGCGCCGAAGTGGTCGGCCAGGCCGAGGATGTGCTTGAGCCGCGGGTTGTCGCTCGTGTTGCTGAGCAGTTCGCGGATGTAGCTCGCCGAGATGCTGCCGAACTGGCCGGACGAGCTGATCGCCGCCGCGACCTCCTCCGGCGACCACGGTCCGCGGTCCGGCGGGTGCACGGCCTCGAAGAGCGTGCTCAACGCGGTGGGCCGCCAGCCAGGCCGTTCACCCGGGTGCAGCTCCTTGCGGCCGCCGAGGAACACCGCCGGGTGCACGCCGAGCGCGCCGGCGAGGTCGACGATGGCCTGGCAGGTCGGGTTGTCCTTCACCCCGAGCCGCAGCTGCGAGATGTAGCCGTGCCCGATGTCCCCACCCCGTGACTTCACCGCGGCGGCGAGCGCTACGTTGGTCACCTTGCCTTCGCCGTTGGGCGGGTTGGTGCACAGCTCGTTGAGCACCTCGGCGAACGGCCTCACGCCACACCTCCGCTGAGCGACCCCTGGCCAGCGATCATTCCACTGTTGTGGAACCCGAAGAGCATATGGCATCACAGGGGTTGAATCCAGCCGTCCGTAGCCCTATGATCACACTCCGCCGCTTGCACTGATGTGTCGCGTTTGATCCGAACGACGTCACTTCAGTTGAAGGAGGCAGCTAAAGCCAGTCAGATCTGATGTCTGGGGGGACTCATGACGACTGCGCGGATGGGGTCACCTGTGAACTACGGTTCTCTGCGCCTGCACGAGGAGAGCGCTCCCTCGCGTTGTGGTTCCTGTGCGCAGCCGGTGGGCGCGTGGGCCACCGACCGACTGACCGGCCTGCTGGGACGGTGGGGCTGGGACGACCAGGCGCCCGCGCTGTACCGCCGCGCCCAGCGCCGGTGGGAGCAGGTCGCGCTGCTCATGATCGACCTCGACCGGTTCAAGAAGATCAACGACGAGTACGGCCACCCCGCGGGTGATGTCGTGCTGAGCGATGTCGCGGACGTGCTGAAGACACACACGCGCTCGTCGGATCTCGTGTGCCGATACGGCGGCGATGAGTTCCTCGTGCTGCTGCCGCGCACCACGGCCGGTGAAGCGGCCGTCGTGGCCGAACGGATGCTGCGCGGAATCCGTGCGCTGCAGACCGAGATCACCACCAACGACGGCTACGGCATGACGTTGTACGGGCAGACCGCGTCCATCGGCGTCGCGTCGCACGTGCCGGGCGCCGAGGACGCGCTCATCGACCTCGTCCGCGACACCGACGCGGCGTTGCAGCGGGCGAAGCGCCAGGGTCGCGCCCGCGTGCAGGTGCACGACCCGAGCGCGTCCGCGTCCGAACGCAACCCCGACACCTCGGCGCTGCACCACCTCCTGGTCCTGCAGGACCTGATGAGCAGCGACCAGCTCCCGCACGTCCTGGTTGCGCTGTCCGATGGGGCCAAAGCGCTGGAGGAGCTCGCCCCGATGCTGGGGCCCGAAGTGCACTCCACCCTGGAGCGCTTGCAGCACAACGGTTTCGTGCACCGCCGGGCGTCACGCTACGAACTCACCGCCGCCGCGCGCGAGTGGCTCGCCGACGTGCTGCCCGTGGTGGCGGCGTGGGCGAACCGCCACCTGGGGCACGCGCACTGAGTCAGCCCAGCGCGGCCAGCCGCTGCTCGATCTGCTCGGCAGTGGCGTGCCCACGTGCGAGCACGAACGCGTCGTTGCCGCGCATGGCGATCAACGTCGGGAAGCTGCTGACGCCCAGCCGTGCCGCCAGCGCGAAGTCTGCGTCGGCCGCGGAGGTCTTGAACGCGCCCACGACCGCATCGGAGTCGAGTCCGAACGCGTCGGCGATCGTCCGGTAGGTCTTGGCGTCGGACAGGCTCAACCCGTCGTGGAAGAAGGCCTGCTGCATCGCGACGGCGAGCTCGGCGGCCCGTTCCGGCGCGGCCTGGCGCAACGCGATCAACCCGCGTGCGGCGGCCTCGGAGTCCATGACGAACGACCCGTCCGCGAGCAGCGCGTCGAAGGCGCCGCCGAACCGGGCGCCGGTCCGCTCGGTGATCTGGGCGTTGGCGCCCTTGATGAACCCGAACTCGCGGATCGGCACCCGCCGCTGCCCGGTGAACAGTCCGCCGGAGACCACCTCGACGGGCAGGTCCCGGTGGCGTGCGACGACCTCCTCCAAGGTGCCGGAGAACGCGTGCGACCAGCCGCAGTAGGCGTCGAAGACGTAGACGAGCTTCACGACCGGTACAAACTTCCTGACTCATCAGGTATTCCGGCTGTGGGCTGACTCACTTCAGCGGTGGCAGTGCGTCCCGTGCCGCGTGGCTGAGCAGCCGCAGGTCCTCGGCGAACCGCTCCCGGTGGTCCTGCGGCAACGGCTCCAGGAAGTGCCGCTTGATGTTCTCCACGTGCAGCTTCGCCGCCTGGACCAGCTTCTCCTCGCCGGCCGGGGTGAGCGTGACGAGACGGCCGCGCCGGTCGGTCGGATGCGCGGCGCGGGCCACGAGCCCTTCGCGCTCCAACCGGTCGATCACCCGCGTCGCGCCGCCCGTCGTGAGCACCTGCTCCTGGCTGATCGCCCGCATCGACATCCCCGGCGTGCCGGCCCGTCCCAGGATCAGCAGCACCTCGAACTCCAGGTGCGTGATCCCGCACTCGCGTTCCAGCGCGCGCCCCAGGAGGTACTCCAGGCGGTTCGCGGCGCCCTGCAACCGTCCGAACGCGAGCACCAGCGGGTTGGCCGCGGCGTCCTGCGGAGTCTCGATCACCTTCGTCAGGGTAGGCCTCCGCCGATTTGGCGGCTGCCTTGGCGTTCCTCCAAGTCCTAGCGTGGATGGCGGGGGTGATGCCGGGTGGCCGGAGTCGAGAACACCGTGTCCGGGTCCGCCGGGAACGTGGTGCAGGCGGGGTCGATCGGTTCGGTGCACATCCATTCCGGACCACCTGGAAACCTCGTGCCGCACCAGCTGCCGCCCGCACCGCGGGTGTTCGTCAGCCGGGCCGACGAGCTGACCGAGCTCGACCGGTGGCACGAGCACGAAGATCACCAGCTGCTCGTCGTGGTCAGCGGGCCGGCCGGGGTCGGCAAGACCTCGTTGGCGCTGCGGTGGTTGCACGACACCCGTGACCGGTTCCCCGACGGCCAGCTCTACGTCGATCTCGGCGCCCACGCGGATCCCGCGCAGCCCGGCGAGGTGCTCGAGTGGTTCCTCGGCGCGCTCGGCGTCGAGGCCGTGCCGCCGACCCTGCCGCAACGGCAGGCGCTCTTCCGGTCGCTCACGGCCGACCGGTCGTTCTCGGTCCTGCTGGACAACGCCGCCAGTGCCGCGCAGGTCAGGCCGCTGCTACCCGCGTCACCGGGCTGCGTGGTGGTGGTGACGAGCCGGTGGAGGCTCAGTCCGCTCGGCCTGGACGGCGCCCGGTTCATCGAAGTCGATCCGATGGACCTGCGGGCGTCCGTGGAGCTGCTCGAACAGGTCGTCGGGGAGCCCCGGCTCGCCGACGAGGCCGACGCGGCACGTGAGCTCGCGCGGTTGTGCGGCGGGCTGCCGATCGCGCTCGGGGTGATCGGCGCACGGTTGTCCCGGCGGCCGCGGCGCACGTTGGCGAGGGAGGTCGACGAGCTGAGAACCGAGAACCGGCGGCTGGCGGGCCTCGACCTCGGCGGGTCGATCTCGGTGAGCGCGGTCCTCGATCTGTCCTATGTGGACCTTCCGCCGCGCCAGGCCCGGCTCTACCGGTTGGCCTCGTGGCATCCGGGCATCAGCTTCGGGGTGGCGGCCGCGGCGGCCATGGTCGCGGACGACGTCGGTGAGGTCGAGGACGATCTCGACGACCTGGTGGAGAAGAACCTCCTCGTCGAGGTTGACGACGACCGGTTCCGGTTCCACGACCTCCTCCGACTTCACGCCCGTGGGCAGGACGACACCGAACACGTCGATGCGGTCCATCGGGCCGTGGAGTTCTACCTGGACAAGGCAGTCGTTGCGGACGCGGCTGCGATCCCCGGCCGTCCGCGGGTGGGTCCGCGCTTCAAGTCGGCGGATCCCGAGGCGTTCGGTTCGCGGGCCGAAGCGCTGGACTGGCTCGACCACGAGCGCGACAACCTCGTGCAGGCGTTGCGCGCGGCGGACTTCCACGGCTGGCCGGAACTGGTCTGGCAGCTCGCCGAGGCCATGTTCGCGTTGTTCCAACGGCGACACCACTACTCGGACTGGCTGTACACCCACGAACTGGGCGTGCGTGCCGCGCAGCTGTGCGGTGAACGAACCGCTGAAGCCCGCCTGCGCAACCAGCTCGCCGTCGCGTTCCGCAACCTCGACCGGCTGGACGAGGCGACCGCCCAGACCCGCCTCGTGCTCGACCTCGCGGGCGAGCACGACCTCGGCAGCCGTGCGACCGCCCTGAAACGGCTCGGCCACATCCACCGGTTGAAGGGTGAGTTCGACGTCGCCCTCCGGTACTTCCGCGAGGGACTCGACGCGGAGACCCGCCATGAGCGCGTGCGCGGCATTGGCCTCACCCGACGTCATATCGGCGAGTTGCTCATCGAGATGGGGCGGACGGACGAGGCGATCGCTGAACTTCAGGAGTCCGAGGCGTTGCTGGACAACGTTGTGGACAAGGCGCGCGCACGGATGTTCTTGTCCCGTGCGCTACTCAACGCCTCACGGTTCGACGAGGCCGCACGTCTCGCCCGCAGTGTGCTCGCGGACGTCCGTGACGCCGGCTCGCCCCTGCACGTCGCCGATGCGTTCGAGCTGATGGGCGAGATCGCCGAACGGCAGGGCGATCTCGCGCAGGCTCGCGACCACCACCGCTCCGCGCTGGCCTGCTACGGCGAATCCTTCGACCCCAGCGCCGACCGCGTCCGGGCCCGGCTCGTCGCGCTGGACCGGAACGACGACGAGCGAACACCCGACGTACCGCCGCAACAACAGCCGGGCGACCGCGAGCGCCACCTCGGTTGACGGCTCGGGCGCCACCAGCAGCACGTCCGCCAGCGCCCGCCACCTCGGTGCCGCGCGGTCAGCCCGGACGAGCAGCACGCCGTCCTCCCTGATCACACCCTCGGCAACGAACACGGCGACACCGACACGGCGTGGACCGGCTCCGGGATGCCGAGCAGGCGGTACATGGCGGCCCGCAGGATCGCGCCCGACCGGTCGAGCCGCGAGCTGACCAGCTCCGCGAACCCCGGCACCGGCACCGCCGCCGCGAGATCGCCGTCGTACGCCGGCACGGCCCGGCGCAGGACGTCGGCGAGGCTGCCGTCGCGCACCTCGGGACAGGTGGCGAGCAGCATGCGCGCACCGACCGCGGCGGCGTACTGGGTGGTCGACCCGAAGTCCCCGATGACGACGTCGCTCGCGATCATCGTTGCGCGCCAACCCTCTTCGGGCGGAATGACGGTCACGTCGCAACCCGCGAGCCACGACCGCACCTGCCAGGCGCTGTGCGTGGCCCAGATGTTCGGGTGCAGCACCGCGGCCACCTTGGCGGTGCGCGGAAGCTCCCGGTAGAGCTCGGGGCGTTGCCAGAAGGTCGACTCCCCGGTCCACGTCGAGCTGATGGTCACCAGCGTCTCGCCGGGCCGCACCCCGAGCGCCCGCCGGTAGTGCTCGCGGAACGGCAGACTCGCCCGCATCCGGTCCAGGCAGATGTCACCCGCGACGACGGCCACCGGCAACGCCTCGGGACACGACTCGGCCAGCGCGTCGAGCTCCTGGTCGTGCGACAGCACGATCGCCGACGCCGGCACCTTCCCACCGCGCATGAGCTGCTGCCGGTCGAGCCCGTGCACCGGCCGCGCGTCCTTCCCCGCCGCCCGAGCCCGTTCGCGCGACTTCATGGCACTGGCCCCGTGCGGCAACACCAGCACGGGCCCCGGCGCCCGGTCGACGTACCGGAAACTGGCCGCGAGCACGAGGTCGAACTCGTGCTGTGACGCCATCTCCCACGGCACCACCAACGCGCCGATCGCGGCGAGCAACCTCGTGGTCTCGCCGCAGGGATCCGGCTGCGTGAAGTAGACCTGGACGCGAAAGTCGCTGTCCAGCAACGGCAACAGGTCGAGCAGCCGCGTGCACGCCACCATGGTGGGCACGATCACCAGCACCTTGCGGCATCCCGGCACCGTCACCCGGTGCGCACCTCCCGCACCGAGCGGGGTGGTCAACCAGTTCATCTCGGCCTCCTCGGTCGAAGCGATGCCAAGACCATCCAGGCCGGACCGTTCATTGAGCTGTCGGAAACTCTTCACGCACCTCAGCGCACTTCCGTCAAGGCGATCGGACGTGTCTCCGCCGCCATTCACACGCTCATGTCATTGGACTGTCATCTATCTGTCTTCTTCGGCCGAACGAGTGCATTGCATCGGTCTTGGGCGGGGAGGACACTCTTTGGCGGGGACGCGAGGGGTGGCGCTGGTGGGTGCGCGATTCACGATTCTGGGACAAACGGGGATACGTGTCGGCGAGCAGGTCGACACGCAATGGGGCCCGCTCAAGCAGCGCGCGATGCTGGCCGTGCTGCTGACTCGCCCAGGTAGCGCAGTACCTGCGGCGGAGCTGGTCGACTGGATCTGGTCGGATGAACAGGAGCTGCCGAAGAATCCGGTGCAGGCGCTGCACCTGTATTCCTCGCGGATTCGCTCCGTGCTCGAATCATTGCCGGACCGGGTGGAATTGTCGGTGTCCAACGGCGCTTATCGACTGGACGTCGACCGAAAATTCGTGGACTACTTCCAGTTCCGCGACCACGTTGACCGTGCGCGCGAACTGGCCGCCGGCGGTGATCACCAGCAGGCGCTGGACGCGATTCGTTCGGCATTCCTCATCTGGCGTCATCAGGTGCCCCTCGAGGACCTGAAATCCGACCGCGCCGCGACCTGGCGGCGCAATGCCCTGCTGAACCGGCAGATGCCCGCCTACGACCTGCTGTGCAAAGAGCTCCTGGTGCTCGGCGAGTACAACGCGGTCCTGGACGCGCTCGACGACCTGGAGCCGGACTACCTGACCCACCCGGCCTTGCTGAAGCACCGGCTCGACGCCCTGTACCGGTTGCTGAGGACCGAAGAGGCCACGCAGCTGTTCCTCAACATGCACAAGGCCTTTCGCTCGGAACTGGACGACGTCGCCGCGGACGACCTGCGCAAGTTCCACGACAAGCTCCAGGACCACGGCGTCGCCCACGTCGAACCGGCCACCGCGACGGCCGGTGTTCCCGCGCCGCAACAACTTCCGCTCGACGTCCCGCTGTTCGTGGGCCACGAGGACAAGCTCGCCGCGCTGGACACCTCGACCGCGCAACCAGGTGTCGTGGTCGTGTCCGGCGTGGGCGGTGTGGGCAAGACCGCGCTGACGGTGCACTGGGCCCACTCCCGCCGCGCTCACTTCCCCGGCGTGCTCTTCGTCGACATGCAAGGCTTTTCCGACGGCGCCCTGGTCAACGCCGCTTCCGTCGTCGACCGCTTCCTGCAGGGCCTCGGCGTGCCGCCGGACCGGATCGCCAACCCGGAGCACCGGCTGGCCAAGCTCCAGTCGGTGCTGTCCGGCCGCCGGCTCCTGGTGATCCTGGACAACGTCCGCGACACCAACCAGATCCATCACCTGCTGCCGCTGTTCGCGTCCTGCGTCGTCGTGGTGACGAGCCGTTCCAGGCTGTCCGGCCTCGCGGCCCGCCTGGCGCCGCGCCGGATCTCGATCGATCCGCTCGACGCCCCGGAGGCGAGCCGCCTGCTCCTCGACCGCATCGGCGAGCGCGGCAGAGGCAATGACGACCTGCTGGCGCTGACGCAGGTCTGCGGTGGCCTGCCGATCGCGTTGAAGGTGCTCGCCAACCACATCGCGACCAGGCCGGGCGTGCGGCTGGGCGCGTTCGTCGACCACTTCCGCGACCGAGGTGTCCTCGACATCGGCACCATGCACGGTCCACGTGCGGTGTTCATGCAGTCGTTGCGCGCCTTGGAACCCGACGCACGCCTGTTGTTCCGCACGATCGGAGCGCACCCGGGACCGGGCATCAGCGTGAGCGCCGCGGCCGCCATGGCCGCGCTGCCGGCACGCCGCGTCCACGAGGCGCTGGATGCGTTGGTGGAAGCGCATTTGCTGGAACAGGCCGGCGAGCTGGACCGGTTCAAGTTGCACGATCTGCTGCGCGAGTTCTCGTCCGGGTTGCTCGACGATGCCGAGGAGCGGTTGGCGATCGAACGGCGAATGCTCGACTTCTACCTGAGGACAGCGGAAAACGCCGACATGACGGTGTTCTCCACGTTGGTTCGAGTGATCACATCGGACAGTGACGCGGATGTCGGCGCACTGAGCTTCGACAACGCGTCAGCCGCTCATCACTGGTGCGCGGCCGAGGCGCAGAACCTCGTCGCGTTGGTGCGCTTCGCCTTGGCCGCAGGGCACTTCGAGCACGCGATGCAGATTCCGCAGCTGGTGGGGGAGATCTGGCTCAGACAAGGCCGCACCGAAGAGGTGCTGCACGTCCTGCACGCCGGTCTGGCCGCGGCGAAGGCTCTCGGTGAGCCGGCGGAGGCCGAGGCGGCCGTGTTGATGCATTCGATCGGTGCGACCTACTTGTTGCGCCAGGAGTACGGGCGTGCCGAGCACTACGTCCACGCGGCTCACCTTGGTTTCGTGCGGGCCGGTGGTGACCAGACCACGGGGATTGCCGCCTGTCTGCACACCGGTGCCCGGATCCTGGTGGCAACGGGAAACATCCCGATGGGAATCGACTCCCACGAACGCGCATTGGCGATGGTGCGCAAGATTCCCGACAGTGGAATGGAACAGATCTTCCTGTTCAGGGCGGGGGAGGCGTACAAGCACGCCTTCGACTACGAGCGCGCGGCTTCCTATTACCACCAGGCGTTGGCGCTGGCCCGTGCACAGGAGGACGAAGCCTCCGAGGCGACGGTTCTCCAGTTGCTCGGCGCCTTGCGGCTCGCTCAGGAACGCACTGCGGAAGCGCGGGGCTTCGCTGAAGCCGCGCTGCTGAAACACGCTCGTTTACTGGCGGTGGGTCGCGCTGGTGAATCTTGTGCGTTGTTGAGTGAGATCGAGGCGGACGACGGAAATTGGTTGAATGCTAAACGGTACGCGCGTCAGGCTATTCGCCTTTGCAGTCGGGCCGGGGTGCCACTCAGTGAGGCGACTGCGCTGCACGTGCTCGGTCGCATTCTCGCACGTGATGCGCAGCTCGACGGGGCCGTTGAGGCGCTGGAACGGGCGGAGGCCATCTTCGCCGATCTCGACCACGGACGCAGTGTGCAAATAGCCGCTGAACTGCGTGTGCTGCTGGCTGAACGCGGTGTTCCACCTACGCGGACAGGGTCCCCCGTCGTAGGTCGGGGCAATGAAGTTCGCCATTAATCGATCCTACTTTCAGTATCTTTAACGGCGTCGGTACTCCATTTGGGTGTCACCCGTTATTTGAAAACTCCTCGGGTTTGACGGGCATCCCGCAGCTGTGAGTAGTATTCCGCTGTCATTGGAATGCCCCGACTCGCACGAACCGGAGGATCCTGAGATCGACGCCTTCAAGAAGGTGGGACGACCGCTGCTGGTGGTAGCCGTTATGGCCGCAGTGGGCTTCGGATTGGTCTACGCGAGCTCGACGTCGAGTAGCACGGACGCGAGCCGTTTCTGGGTCAACAGCGTGACAGCGGAGACCACGCCGGCGCAATAACTGAGATCGCGGGAGCTATCCCCCGGCCGCGATTTCGAAAATTGTTCACCAGGCGGGTTGTCGCGCGCCCGCCTGGTGAACAGGCGCTCAGCTCGCCAGTCGGTCGATCCGGTCGAGGACGTCGTAGAGTCCGCCGACCTGACGCAGGTAGTGACGGGACCGGTCCTCGCTCAGGGCGCGGTCCCGCAACGAGATCACGGTCCGCCGGTACGGCCGGATGTCGTTGTTGGACGTGATCACAACGACTCCCGGAGCCGTCGACAGCACGATCTGGCGGTCGTCGTGCATCTCGAAGGCGTGCTGGGGCAGTGGTGTCACCAGCGCCTCGTCGTTGACCAGTCGGATGATGACGTTCGAGCCGTGTCCAGCCGTCGCCGCCGCGGTCCGCAGCTGATCCGCCATGATCCGCAACGACCCGACGTGCGTGCGCAACGCGGACTCGAACACGAAGAACTCGAACCGGAAGCCCGGCGTCTCCAGCAGCCGCTGCCGCTTGCGGGCCAACGCCGTCACCCTCGCCGCGTCGCGCTCGGTCTGGGGCCCGGCTGCCGCGGCCAGGTAGTCGTGCGTGCGCAACCAGTCCGGCACCACAGCCGGATCGGCCGCCACTACGTGCCCGGTGGCGCTGAACTTGGTCAGCAAAGCGGCGTGCTCGTTGGATGCACTGCGGCGCAGCACGCCCCGTTGCCCGGCGCGGTCGGCCCACAGGCGTTCGACCAGGTCGAGTGCGCGCGCCGTCGCGTCCGGGTCCATGCCCAGCCCGGCCGCGAGGCGGCGCACGTCGTCCGGGCTGGGCAGCAGGATGCCGTTCTCGACCTTGGACAGCTTGGACTGGGTGAAGCCCGCCCGCCGCGCCGCCTCCGACCCCGTGAGCTGGGCCCTCTTCCGGTGTGTGCGGAGGAGGGCACCCAGGTCGTCGAGGTCGTGCTGGGCGTCGTCGGAGCGGGCCATCGGAGCTTCCTGTCGTCGATTGGCCGCAAACGTACCGCCGAACGGTCTAGGCGGTCGAGCCGACACCCTTGATCCGGCCCTCGCGGAACGCGTCCACGAACAGGCGGTGGTCCTCGCGGGTCTGGCGGCCGTAGTCGAGCGCGAAGGCCACGATCGAGTCGGCGAACTCCGTGTCGCGGGAGCCGATCACCTCGGCGATGGCCTCCTCGCACTGGAAGGCCACGAGGGTCTGGGACGAGTCCTCGTCGGCCACGCAGTGCATCTTGGCGGTGGCGCGGCCCAGGTGGTCGAGGACCGGCAGCATGTCGGCGGGCTCGGTGAGGTCGGACCAGTCCAGGTCGGACTCGTAGGGGGAGAGTTCGGCGACGACGTAGCCGGTGCCGTCGACCTGGGTGTGGCCGAGCCACGGGTCGGCGTGGGCCTGCAGGGCTCGCTGCGAGACGGCGGTGCGGTGGCCGTGGTCGGTGAAGTACTCGCGGATGCGCTCGTCGGGGACGATGCGGCTGGGTGCGGCGACGTTGGCCTGTTTCATCGACAGCACGACGTCGTTCTCCAACGCCTGGGTGTGGCCCTCGACGAGGATGTTGTAGGCGTGCAGGCCCGCTGAGCCGATGCCGAAACCGCTGCGGCCCACCACGTCCTTGACGGTGTAGGTGCGGCTGCTGGCGCGCTTGCCGGTGGGGATGGTGTCCAGGTAGGACGCGAAGGCCTCCTCGACGGCGGCGCGGACCGACGGGTCGAGCTCGTGGGTGCCCTCGCGGTCGCGGCGGAAGACGCGTTCGTAGCCGACGACGACGGTCTTCTCGTCCAGCAGGCCGATCCGGGTGGCGAGGCGGGCGCGTTGCAGGACGTGGTGCAGGGCGCCCTCGGTGTTGTCGAGGCGGAGGCTGAAGAGCTCGTCGCCCGGCTTCTCCGCGAACGTCCTGACCTGCCTGACGTACGCGCTCAGGTAGGTGCGGATCAGGTCGCTGATCACGCTGTCGGGCAACGCCTTGCGCCAGCCGAGCAACGCCATCGAGGCGGCGAAGCGGCGCAGGTCCCAGGTGAACGAACCGAGGTAGGCCTCGTCGAAGTCGTTGACGTCGAAGACCAGCGTGCCCTCGGAGTCCATGTAGGTGCCGAAGTTCTGGGCGTGCAGGTCGCCCTGGATCCAGATGCGGCTGGTGCGCTCGTCGGTCCACTCGTCCGGCATCTCGGCCATGTCGGCGTAGAACAGACAAGCGCTGCCTCTGTAGAACGCGAACGGTTCTGCCGCCATCTTGCGGAACTTGTGCCGGAACGCGGCCGGGTCGGCCGTCATCAGCTCGGTGAAGGCGTCCTCCAGCACGTGCACAATGCGGTCACCGCGATCGGTCATGGTGCCCTCCCTCTCTCGAACCTTCAGACGCGGATCCCGGTGCGAGGATGCGAGTGCACGTGCAAATTTCACGTCACGGCAGCTGCGTGGGGGAGTCGAGGCGATCGACCGCTTGCTCGCTCCACGCCCGGAGAAACGACGCCTGCCCGGGGGTCAGCGAGTCGAGGAAGTGACGGCGGATGTTGTTGCCGTGCACGAGGATGGCGCTCTGGGCGGCGCGGCGACCCTCGGACGTCAGCCCGATGCCCGCGCGGCGACCGTCGGCCCCGTACTGGGTGCGTTCGACGAAGCCGCGCTTCTCCATGCGGGTCAGCTGGTGTGCGACGCGGCTCTTGTCCCAGTCGAGCGACTCGGAGAGCTCGCCGACGCGCATCTCGCGGCGGCCTGCCTGCCACAGCGTCACCAGCACGCTGAACTCGGCCTTCGAGATGTCGCAGGTGCGCTGCAGACCGCGTTCCAGCTCCCTGGTGAGCAAACGCTGCGCGCGCATCCAGACGTCCCAGAACTCCCACTCCTCAGGCTCCAGCGGTTGGGTCTCCGTCATGCCGCTGAGAATACCGTGACCAGGAGAGTTGTCACTTCAACTCCGCATTGCCTAGAGTTGATGCGTCAACTCCTACGGAAGGGCGGCCATGACACTGCGCATCGCAGTCATCCTCGGAAGCACCCGTCCCGGACGCCGCGGAGACCAGATCGCCGCCTGGGCGATCCAGGCCGCTCGTGCCCACGGCGGAGCCGACTACGAACTCGTCGACCTCGCCGACCACGACCTCGGCAACCTCGACGAGCCCGGCAACCCGAACTTCCAGCAGTACCAGCACGACCACACCCGCGCCTGGAGCGCACTCGTCGACAGCTTCGACGGCTACGTGTTCGTCGTCCCCGAGTACAACCACTCCTACCCCGGCGCCCTGAAGAACGCCCTGGACTACGTCTACAAGGAGTGGAACGACAAGGCCGCCGGGATCGTCAGCTACGGCGGCTGGGTCGCCGGCGCACGGGCCGCGGAGGCGCTGCGGCTCGTCCTCGCCGAACTCCAGGTGGCCACGGTCCGTGCCCAGCCCACCATCTCGACGCACCCCTCGTTCCACACCGGCACCTTCGTTCCTCAGGAGGGCCTCGCGACCGCCATGGGCGGCATGCTCGATCAGGTGATCGCCTGGTCCGGCGCGCTGCGCGGGGTGCGGGAGGCCCGGCGCGAAAGAGCGGCGGTTTCGGGCAGGAATCGAGAAGCCGTGAGCAGGTGAGGGGACCTAGCGTCGACGGCATGTGCTTCATGTTCGGAGCCAGCAAGGAACACGTGCACCGCGTGCTCGGTCTCGTCGACGAGACCGAGCGTGACGACGAGGTGCCTGAGGAGGAACCGGCGGCGCAGGACTGGTCGCAGGACTAGGGATCCGGTTCATGCCCGGCAGTTGACTGCTGGGCATGAACGGATCGATGTCCCGCCGGAGCATCCTGACCGCGGCCGCGGCGGGCTCAGCGGCGGTTCTGCTCGGCACCGCCCGCGCCTCCGCGGCGACCCTGGTCACCCAGAGCGAGATCAACTCGCAGCCGACCTACTACGAGGTGAACGGCGCCGCGACGTCGTTCCGCTACGAGCCCGGCTTCTACTCGCGGCTCGAGACCTGGCACGTGCACTGGCGCAACTGGACGCCGAACCACTGGACCGTGCCGCACAAGATCTACTCGTACGGCGCGTACGTGGACAAGCCCGGCATGCACGGCGAGGGCCGCGCGTTCGACCTCGCCCGGCTGCTGATCACCAACCGCGACACGGGCGCGATGTTCACCGCGTTCAACGGCCGCTACGACCAGTGGCACAGCCTCACCGGTGACGCCCTGCGCACCGCCCGCACCCGCTATTGGGGCACCGTGGCGTCACTGCACTACCACTTCCGGCACGTCCTCTCGTACCTGGACAACGCCGAGCACCACAACCACGTGCACATCGACAACGCGGTGTCGGGCAGCGGCGACTCCAGCTTCGCCACGTCGTCGACCACGCAGACGTACTTCGTGCAGGCCGCGTGCCAGTACATCTGGGGTTATTCCACGGGAATCGACGGCGACTGGGGCCCGCAGACCCAGCGCGACTCCTCCGCCGCGCTCGTGCGGGCCGGGTCCGACGGCGTGATCACCACGCAGAGCCGCTGGCTCACGTTCTGCAAGGCCAGTGCGCAGCAGGCATGGGCACTCGTGCCCTGACCACAAGAGGGTGCGCCCCAGGTCGTTTCTGGGGCGCACCCGGCCCTGTCAGGCGTGGCACTCCATCAGGGTTTCGGTGGAGCCGCCGCCGTACGCGCTCGGATCCACTGCGGAGCAGTGCTGTTTGATCCACTCCTCGCGGCCGCCCGCGTCCCGGCCGCCGCGGGGACCGCCGCGCTCGCCGCCGCTGAGGACGAACTTCAGCTTGCCCTCGCTCACCCACGTCTGCAGCTGGTCGACCGACGGGGCGTTGTCCGAGCCGGAGAACCCGCCCATGCCGATCACCACCTCGTCGGTGCTCATGATGTACGGGGCGGCGGCAGGAGCCGAGCCCGCGATGGCGAGGGTGATCGCTGCGCCGTTGCCGTGCTCCTTGGCGTAGGCCAGGATCCGCTTCTGCTCGTCGGTGAGCTCGGCCCGGCCGCCGAACCCGCCGGGGCCGCCCGGCATCTCGCCGCGGTTGCCTCGCTGCGGGAACTGGCCGCCTGGGGTCTGACCGTTGGGTGTCTGACCGTTGGGGGCCTGGCCGCCAGGCAATTGCATGCCGTTCGGCGGCTGCTGCCCGTTGCGGAAGAACTCGAACCCGCCACCGCGCTCAGCCGGTCCTGCCGCGGGCATCGTGCCGTTGTAGCTCGGGGTCGCTGCCGTGGCGGTCGACCACACGGCCGGCACCAGCAGCACTGCGACGATCCCTGCCACCAGCCCCACCCGGCGCAGGCCCGCCAGGAGCACCACGATCGCCACCGCGGCGACGCCGAGCACGGCCCACCGGGTCCAGCCGTGGAACGACGTGTCCCGCGACACCAGCACGAAGGCCCAGGCCGCCGTGATCGCGATCCCCGCCGGCAGCAGGAACCGCACGAAGCTCCTGGCCCGCCAGAACATCACCAGCCCGGCCGCGCTGATGGCGGCGACGGCCGGCGCCAGCATCGTCGTGTAGTACGGGTGCCAGATGCCCTGCGCGAAGCTGAACACCACGGCGGTGACCAGCAACCAGCCGCCCCACATGAACCAGCCCGCGCGCTCGGCCGGGTTGCCCGGAACGCCACGACGCCACCGCAGCACTCCCGCGACCGCGACCGCTGCCAGCACCAGCAGGCACAACGGCAGCAGCCACGAGATCTGGCCGCCGACCGAGGGCTCGAACATGCGCGTGATGCCGGGTTGCCCGCCGAACATCCCGCCCGGCCCGCCGCGCATCTCCAGGCCCTCGGGAATCTGACCGGACGGGAGCTGACCGGAAGGACCGCCACCGCGGTTGCCCTGGCCGAACACCCGGCCCAGGCCGTTGTAACCGATGATCAGGTCCCACGCGCCGCCGTCCGTGCTGCCGCCGATGTACGGCTTGGAGCCCGGCCACAACGCGTGCAGCGCCACCCACCAGAACGACGACGCGACCAGCACCGCGCCCGCGGCCAGCAGGTCGAGCACCCGCCGCTTCACCGGCGCCGCGGTGCCGACCAGGTAGGCCAGGCCGAACGCCGGCACCACGATCCAGGCCTGCAGCATCTTGGTCAGGAACCCGCATCCGACGAAGAACGCGCACCACAGCAGCCACTTGGTCCGCGCACGCCCCTCGGACGACCGCACCGACCGCGTGAAGGCGTAGGCGGCCGCGATGAGCAGCAGCACCAGCAGGGTGTCGGGGTTGTTGTCCCGGTTGATCGCCACGGTGATCGGCGTCAGCGCGAGGATCAACGCGGCGAGCAGCGCGACCTTCTCGTCCGCCCACAACCGGACCGTGCGGTGCAGCAGGAACACCGCCGCCACGCCCTCGATCACCTGCGGCAGCAGCACCGCCCACCCGTGGAAACCGAAGATCCACACGGCGATCGCCTGCGGCCACAACGACATCGGCGGCTTGTCGACGGTCACGACCCCGGCGGGGTCGAACGAGCCGAACAGGAAGTTGGTGAACGACGTCGACATCGACTTCGCGGCGGCCGCGTAGTACGAGTTGCCGACCTGACCGGCTCCGATGGCCCACACGTACAGCGCTCCGGCGAGCACGCAGATCGCGGCGAGAGCCCACGCGGGCCAGCGGGCAGGCCGCGGCGCCTCGATCTGGTCGTCCACCGGTGCGGCCACTTCGGCAGTGGCGGTCATGCCTGGTCCTTTCGGTCGTCCCGGCGGAACACCCAGCTCCGCAACAGGAAGAAGCGTCCCACCGTGCCGAGGGCCGACGAGCCCAGCAGCACCGCCAGTTCCAGCAGGCGGGGCGGGTTGGGGGAGGCCGCGTGCAGCACGAGCAGCGCGGCCGACGTGAACGCGTAGTAGAGGCCGAACACCACGACGCCCTGCAGATGGGTTCTGCCGCGGGCGGTGTTGCGGGCCGTGAAGGTGAAGCGGCGGTTGGCCTCCGTGTTGAAGAGAGTCGTGATCACCAGGGCCACGAGGTTGGCCGCCAGCACCGGCCACCAGAGCCGGAAAAGCCCGTACAGCGCCAGGTTCGCGAGCGTGGAGATCACGCCGATCACCGCGAACGACAGCATCTGCCAGGAAAGACCGCCCTCGCTGCGGCTCAGCACCGCGTCCGGGTGGATGGCGCGCGGCTGGGGGCGTTGCGGCAACCCGTGCACGCGCGCGGTGCCGTTGGCCTTGGCTCTGGCCACCCGGATCAACCCCTTGATGTCGTCGATCGCGGTGCCCACGACGTCGACCCGGCTGTCCACGTCCTCGACCCAGTCGACCGGCACCTCGTGCACGCGCAAACCGTTGTGCTCCGCGAGAAGCAGCAGCTCGGTGTCGAAGAACCACGCCTCGTCGCGCGCCTGGCCGAGCAACGGCCGGACGACGTCGGTGCGCGCGGCCTTGAAGCCGCACTGGGCATCGCTGAACCGGGCGCCGTGCGTGAGCCGGATCAACGCGTTGTAGCAGCGGGACACGAGCTCCCGCCGAGGACCGCGCACCGTCCGCGACCCCGGTGCCAGCCGCGAGCCGATCGCGAGGTCCGAGTGGCCGTTGAGCAGCGGCGCGACCAGCGGCAGCAGCCCGTCCAGCCCGGTCGAGAGGTCGACGTCCATGTACACGACCACGGCCGCCTCGCTGGCGCCCCACGACTCGCGCAGCGCGAGCCCGCGACCCTTGCGGTCCAGGTGGTGCACGCGCACCCGCTCGTATCTCCGCGCCAGCTCCTGGGCCACGGCCAGGGTCGCGTCGGTGCTGGCGTTGTCCACGATCACGATCGACCAGTCGAAGGGGAACTGCTCGCTCAGGAACCCGTGCAGCACCTCGATGCAGCCGGGCAGTGCGCGTTCCTCGTTGTAGACGGGGATCATGATGTCCACCGTCCCCGTGGCCTGTGCGGTGTTCACCGCCATGTGCTGCTCTCCGTTCCACAGTGGACACAGGTGTGACCGCTCTGCGACCGAGAGTGCTGACGTGGTTGTGAGAGCGTCCTTGGCTTCCGCTGAGAGTTTCGTGAGAAGCAGGTCGTTGACACAGCATTCACACAGGTAGCGGCGTTACCGTCGGCCTCATGCGACTGCTCGTGGTGGACGACGACCCGGACGTTCGGGACAGTCTGCGGCGCAGCCTGGAGTTCGAGGGCTACGAGGTCACGACCGCCGCGGACGGTGCCGAGGCGCTGCGCCTGCTCACCGGCGTGGACCTGGCGATCCTCGACCTGATGATGCCGGTGCTGGACGGGTCGGAGGCCTGCCGCCGGATGCGCGCGGCCGGAGAGCGCTTGCCCGTGCTGATGCTCACGGCCAGGGACGCGCTGGGCGACAAGGTCACCGGCCTGGACGCGGGCGCCGACGACTACCTGGTCAAACCGTTCGCGCTGGAGGAGCTGCTGGCCCGCGTCCGCGCACTGCTCAAGCAGAACCGGCGCCGCGAGACGCCGGAGTCGTTGCGGTTCGGCGGCCTGACCATGGACCTGCGGGCCCGCGAGGTCACCAGGGACGGCCTGCGGCTCGACCTGACGCCGACCGAGTTCGACCTGCTGGCCGTGTTCCTGGGCGACCCGGAACGGCTGTTGACCAAGCAGCACCTGAAGCACGCGGTGTGGGGTCACGACCAGGGCACCAACAACCTCGACGTGTACATCGGCTACCTGCGCCGCAAGACCGAGGCGGGCGGACGGCCCCGCCTGCTGCACACCGTGCGCGGCCTGGGATTCATCCTGCGCGAGTCGCCGTGAGGGGCCCGGTGCTGCTGCGCGGCAAGCTCGCGCTGATCACCGCCTGCGTGGTCGCGGTGGCGATCACCGGGATCAGCGTCGTCACGTGGCTCGCCACCGAGCACAACCTGCGCGCGCAACTCGACAAGTCGCTGCTCTCGAGCATGCCACCGCTCACGAGGCGGTCACCGGAGCTGGGCGAGGTGCGGATCTTCAGGCTGCGCTGCGACGCACCGGTACCCGGCAACGGCCTGCAGCAGGTCCTCCAGGGCATCCAGGTCATCAGCAAGGTCAACATCAGCTGTGCTCCGCCCGGCGTCGACCCGGTGGTGACCAGCGACGACGACTTCGTGGACAAGACCACGTTCCGCGACGGCGTGACGCAGTCGGGGCAGGCGGCACGCGTTCTCCTGCAGCCGCTCGACAACGGCGACGTGCTGATCCTGAGTCGCAGCCTCGCCGAGATCGACGACACCCTGGCCGCGCTCGCCGGCGTCCTGGTGAGCGTGTCGGTCTTCGGGTCGTTGCTGGTGGCCGCGCTCGGCCTGTGGCTGACCCGCCGCGCCCTGGCACCGATGGAACTCCTCACCGAAACCGCGGAGCACATCGCCCGCACCGAGGACCTGACCACGCCGGTCACCGTCTCCGGCCAGGACGAGGTGGGACGTCTGGGCCGCGCCTTCACGTCGATGACCGCCGCGCTGGCGGAGTCCCGGCGCCGCCAACGGGATCTCGTCAACGACGCCGCGCACGAGCTGCGCACCCCGTTGACCAGCCTGCGGACCAACATCGACCTGCTGGTGCGCAGCGAACGCACCGGCCGCCCGCTGCCCCAGCGCGACGAGGTCCTCGACCGGCTGCAGGCCCAGAGCCAGGAGTTCAGCGACCTGGTCACCGAGCTCGTCGTGCTGGCCCGCGACGAACGCGAACTGGCCCGCGAACCCGTTGACGTGGCCGAGGTGGTCGACCGTGCCGTCAAACGCGCCCGCAGCCGTGCCCACGGCCACGTCTTCGACGTCGACCGCTCGGAGTGGTCCGTGCTCGGCGACGCGGCCGCGCTGGAACGCAGTGTGCTGAACCTGCTGGACAACGCGGTGAAGTTCGGTCCGGCCGGCTCCACCATCACCGTTCGCTCCCGGCCGGGCTGGCTGACCGTGACCGACGAAGGCCCGGGAATTCCCGCCGAGCACCGGGAAGTCGCGTTCGAACGGTTCTGGCGCGCACCCACCGCTCGCGCCCTGCCCGGATCGGGGCTGGGGCTGGCGATCGTGGCGGACATCGTTGCGGTGCACGGAGGTTCGGTGCGTTTCGTGCCCAACGGCAGGGGCGCCTCGGTCCGCCTGAACCTGCCGCCCAGTCGATGAACGGCGCATTTGTCCACCTCACGTGGACAAATGCGCCGTTCATCGGGCACGTGGCGCGCCGCGTGCGGGCAACCGACGATCGGCCGTGGCTGGCGCGGGTCGCTCTGCACCACGGTGAAGGGCATGGATCGCAGACACCGGCGCCCTGCCCTGCTGATCACCGCGCTCCTCTCGGTCGCGATGGTCACCGCCGGCAACTCAGCCGCTTCCCCCGACCAGCCGACACATCCGTGGCAGTACGACCACTGGCCCCAGCAGCAGCCCTGGCAGCAGACCAGGGACTCCGCACGCGTGGCGGCACTCGCCGGGTTCCCCGGCCCGATCGATCCGCAGAACTGGGTCAACCCCGACCACATGACGTGGGAACGGGACTACAAGAAGATTCCCGGCACCAACTGGGCCGACCCGTCGGTGCGCGGTTCGGTGCGCAACTTCAAGGGTGCGGTGGTCCTGCTGGACTACCCGAACCAGCCGTTCGTCGTGACGCAGCCCAGGAACTCCACGGTGTTCGGCAACCCGAGCGCCGAGGCCAACGGGATCCCGCGCAGCCAGGTCGCGCAGTTCTACCAGGACTTCCTCAACAAGCCGAACACCCTCAACCACGGCCACACCGTGCACGAGTACTGGATGGAGACCTCCGGCGGGCGCTACGGCGTCGACCTGAAGGCGTTCGGCCCGTACACGATGCCGGGCAAGGACCACGAGTACGGCATGGAGTTCCAGGGAGGCACCGCCTGCCCCGCCGGTGACTCGTGCAACCGCAACATCCGCACGGACGGCCGTGCCGCGTGGGTCGCCGACGTGGGCAACGAGGTGCCGAACGGCTACGACTTCATCTACTACCTGTCCGCGGGCCAGGACGAGTCCGGCACCTGGCAGGAGTTCGGCATGATGAAGTTCCGCACCAAGCAGGACGTCACCGACGACTTCGGCCCACCGGACCCCGCGCTGCCGAACTGGTCGAGCACCCGGTACGTCGACTGGACCTCGTGGGCCGCGGGTTCGAGCATCTGGCCCAACGCGAGCGGCGGCTCGACCACCCAGGCCGAGAGCTCGGGCCAGGCCGTGTACGCGCACGAGCTGAGCCACGTCCTCGGCATCGGCGACAACTACAACAACCCGTACGGCAGCCCGCCGCGGCGTGACTACAGCGGTCCGTGGGACATGCTGTCGCGCGGCTCGTTCAACGGCCCCGGCGGCCCGCACTCGCGCTGGACCATCCCAGCCACCGGCGGTGCGTCCCTTGGCGCAGAACAGACCTTCCGCAACCGGATCAAGCTCGGCATCATCGACGAGCGCAACGTGCTGCGCCTGTCCAGGGAAGCGCTCTCCGGCTCGGGCGTGGTGATCGCGAAGATCACCGCCCGCGAGGTCAACCCCGGCACGACCGGCCTGACCGGTGTCAACCTCGCGCTCGGCACCGGCGACAAGTCGCCGTCCTGCAACGTGAGCACCAACCCGTTCTGCGACGGCGGCGGCTACAACAACTACACGCTCGAAGTCGTGGACCGGATGGGCGCCGACTCGTTCACGCCGGACTCGGGCGTGCTGCTGGCCAAGACGAAGAACGCCGACGCCGCACCGTTCACGTGGGTGATCGACGCCAACCCGCAGGACATCGGCATGACCGACTACGTCCTGCCCGACGGCACCAAGGTGCCCATCACGATCGGCGACTACCGGCAGCTGGCCGACGCGCTGTTCCACGCCGGCACCAACTCCGGCAGCGAGTACGAGTACGTCGACACGGCCAACCGCGTGCACTTCTACATCCTTGACGTGCAAAGGGATTCACGCGGCGTGCTGTCGTACACGGTGGCGGTCAGGTCGCTCGACGGCGCGGGTCCGCAGCAGCGCGGCGTGCAGGTCATGCCGGGCACGCCGGGCACCCAGGACGGCGTGGTGACGTGCCGCTTCCCGGTGGTCAACACCGGCCGTGCCGCGCCGCCGACCTCGCAGCACCCCGAACCGGTCGCGCAGTACATCGACGGTGACGTCTACCGGGTCTCGGCCACCGCCTCGAACGGGTGGACCGTCTCGGTGCCGAACGCCCTTGCCACGGCCAAGTTCGGCGGCACGGTGACGGTGCCGGTGCACGCTCAGCGCAACGGCGGCTCGATGACGTCGAAGGTGACGCTGACGGCCGTCTCGGAGAGCAACCCGCTCAAGCAGGCGACCGCCACGTGCTCGGTGGCCGCCATCCGCTAGAGGTGTGGCTCGGAGACGCGCCGCTAGATCGACTCGTCGAGGTGCGCGTCCCACACGGCGTTGGCTTCCGTGTGGGACGCGGCACCGACGAAGAAGGCCTCCGCCACCGGGCCGAGGTCCGGGTCGTCGCACTCCACGCCCATGAACTTCGGCCTGTGCACCGCGAATCCGCGCGGGTCCTGCGCCGGCCGGTACGGCACCGCGACCTGCAGGCTCTGCCGGTGCGGCCCGTACTGCACGGCCTCGACGATCAACGCGTCCGTCCTGCCCCGCTCGAGGTGGACGTAGCCGTCGGCCACCAGCACCGCGCCGACCCAGCCGGGATCGCCGTCCGCCAGCGCGTCCTGGCCCGCGCGGGCGCCTTCGGCGATGTCGTCGTACATCAACCGGTTCATGCCGTACTCGCCGTCGGTGTGCTCGTAGCCGAGCAACGGGATCAGCGTTTCTCCCTCGGAAACGCACCACACCCCGTGGGCGGCGAAGAACCCGGCCAGCCGGGCTGTCTCGATCATGGCCGACACCCTGCCAGGCCGGACCGCGGTTTTCAGCGGGTTCGCACGGATCGACGTCGTTGCTGCGGAACGGGACCGGAGGTCAGCATCACGAAGCACGCCAGCAGCAGGACTGCACCGCACGCCACCCACGTCAGCGTCCTGACCGCGGAAACCGGTGCGGGCACACCGATTCCGAGCAGCAGCAACGGCATGCCCAGCGCGTAGCAGACGCCGGCCGCGAACAGCCGGCCCGTTCCGTTGACCAGCAACGGAACCGCGGCGATCCCGGCCAGCACCGCGAACAGCAGCCAGCCCCAGGTGAGCCCGGCGTGCAGTGCGACCGTGACGCCCAGGCCGTCGTCCGCGCGGATCGCGAGCTCGGTCTCCGCCTCGTGGCTGAACCCCGCGGCGGCCCGTGTGCCCGCCGCGGCGGCTGTGATCACCAACGACGCGCCCAGAATCGTGCGACCGCGCCGGACCGGATCGACTCGTTTCCTGGTGTCCACGCCTTCCAGTCTCGGGCCGGCCGGACGCGACACCGCGCTGCACACGCCCAGGTCCACTCAGTAGTGGTACCACCGACAATGCTTGGCACAAATTGTCGGGAGCTTTGCTCATGTTGGTGGAAATTGCTAGTGCGGTGCCGTTCGATCTGTAAGACTCCGCTTCAGGTTTTGGGGAAAACCTAGGGGGTCAAGTGTCGCGACGGCTGTTTTCGCATGCTTTTGTCTCATTAGTTGTGTTGGCTCAGGTGGGTCTCGGCACGAAGGTCGCGCTGGCCGACCCCGAGCCACCTCCACCGCCGCCACCAGCGCAGCAGGCGCAGGTGAGCAACAAGCACGTTCCGACCGGAAAAGTGCAGCAGGCCGACGCCGCGGTGGCGCCGCAGCTGCAGGCAATTCCACCGGTCGAGCCCGTTGATCCGGGGCCGAACGGCTCGGTGCAGGTGCCGCGAGAAAGATCCAGAGCGCTGCAGGAAATCCCGGCGCTGCCCGCACTGAATCCCGCTCCGGGCACCGTGCCGGTCGAGAAGGCGCCGGTCGTGCCGAATCCGCAGGCCCGCCCGTACCAGCTGACGCTGCCGGAGCAGCCGGGCCAGAAGCTGGTCGACCTGACCGCCGCCGACGCCCTGACCACGCTGAAGAACGCGGGCCGGGCCACCCCGCAGGGCACCCCCGACCTCGACGCGACGAAGCTGCAGCCGCAGGTGTCGTCGGCCCAGTTCATCGATCCGACCCGGCGGGCGACGCTGCAGGAGCTGATCGACGCCCTCACGTCCGGGAACATCCCGCCACCGCTGCCCGTCGACCCGTTGGCGCTGCTGAACGAGCTGCCGGACGGGATCCCGAGGGTCACCTACCGGGTCTGCTCCGAGTCGGCGACCAAGCAGGTGTCGTGCTCGCTCACGCTGCCGCTCGGCGTGCCCGCGATCGTCGACGTCACCGGTGACCGCACGCCCGACGTGCTCGCGGACGTGCTGCCCGCCGTCGCGGTCGGCGAGATCGTCGGCCCGGTCCGCGACCTGCTGAACGTGCAGCGGCAGATCGACGACGCGACCAAGCGGCTCAACGTGGTGCTGGAGCTGCTGAAGGACCCGCTGAACGTGATCCTGCACCCCGAGCTGCTGATCGAGAAGCTGCAGCTGGAGTCGTTGCTGGACAACCTGAGGACCACGCTGCAGGAGAAGCTCGAGGCGCTGCTGCGGATCATCAACGTCGGCCTCGCCATGGTCACGCTGCGCCTGCCCACCAGCGAGTTCGCCGGCCGCGACCTGCCCGCGCACGTGTGGGGCGTCTACGACCTGCCCGGCCACAAGCGGGTGTCGCTCGGCTACGACGGGTTCCGCCGCGGCACCAGCCTCTCCACGGCCACCATCGGCATCTTCACGTTGAACCCCTTCGAGATCGCGCGCGGCGTGTTCGACGTCAAGGCGTCGTTGCTGCAACTCGGTGCGGGCAATGCGTTCGCGATCACGGCCGGTATCGCGTCCGTGCGCGACGACGACAAGGGCGACGCGTACGACCCGACCGTTGCCAGTGCGCGCTTTTCGCCTGTGCCAAGACTGTTCACCGCTCACGCGTTCATCGACATGGGCGCGCAGGACCGGCCGCAGAAGGCCACTGTGGACGCACGCAGCGACGTCGGCACGCACCTCGACGCCCAGGTGCTGACCAACCAGGGCGGGAGGAACCGGTTCGACCAGTTGAAGATCGACACGTTGCCGTCGCAGGTGTCCGCGGCGATGACCCGGCCGGTCGGCGGTGGTGAGACGACCATCGACTACCAGGCCGAGTCGGCCATCGCTGACGTGCTGTTCGCGGACTACGTCTACAGCGGTCAGGACCGGTTCGACTGGGCCGTGCAGGCCGGTGCGAAGGCCGTGCCCGCGAAGTGGGACGCGCAGCTGAAGACCGAGCAGGACAAGATCTCCGCGCACTACACGGCTTCCGGCGCGCTGGAGTCGCTGGACGTGAACTTCTACGACCGCGATCCCGCGATCGTCGGCCGCGGTGCACTGCGCAAGCTGCCCACCAAGGTCGACTTCGAGGTCGACCGCGGTGCCAAGCACGCGAACTTCACCGCGGGCCAGCCGCTGGGCTCGGCGACCGTGGCGTTCTCGAAGAACCTCGGCGCGTTCGCACCTCTCGAAGGCGACCACACCACGGTGATCACGCGGGACCAGGCGATCGGTGCCAGCGCGCAGGTGAGCGGACTGAAGCTGGTCGACGCGTTCTTCGACGGTCACACCCGGTTGCGGACCGAGTTCTCGCCCGGCGGCCAGGCGTTCGTCGGTGCCGCCGACGTCGACGGCGAGCACGAGGCGCGGCTGGAGATCTCCAACCTGCCCAAGTCCGCGTCGATCGACGCGGACACGGTGGCGCGCAAGATCGCCTACCGGGCGAGCGAGGTCGTCGACCGGGCGCACGTCGCGTACACGAACACCAAGAGCGGTCCGACGTTGTTCGGCACGGTGCTCGCCGTTCCGTCCACAGTGGACGTAGAGTACGACCTCGGCGACAAGCCGCGGGTCAAGTACGCCGCGTCCAGCCGCATCCCGCGGATCGAGCTCTTCGCGAGCCCCGACCACGTCGAGCAGCTGCGGCCGGAGGACGACAGGTACCTGTCCGCGTTGACGACCGGGGTGCCGACGAGCGTCGAGGTGCTGGTCGACCTCGCCGCCAAGCACCTGCAGGGCAAGCTCGCGCAGTCGCTCGACCTGGTGGACGTGGTGGCGCGGTTCCCGGTCGGCGGCCGGGACTGGACCGCGCTGACGCACCTCGAAGCGGTGCCCGCCGACTTCGACGCCGACTGGGCGGACGGCAACCTGCGGTTCCGCGCGCTGAGCGCACCGCTGGGCGTCGCGAAGCTCGCGGTGACCAACCACCGCGGCACGGCCGCGCCCACCGGTCTGCACGCGGCTGTGCACTACGAGCAGACCACGCAGGACCTGGACGCGAGCGTGTCGGTGCGCAAGCTGTCGCACATCGAGTACTCGCGGGCCTCGACCGGCAACCAGACGTTCCGGCTCGACACCGACACCGGTGGTGATCCGGTGTTCGTGGACGCGGACGTGCTGCTGGCGGCCGGGAACACCGACGACACGAGATATTCCGTGCTGGGCCGGATCGACAACCTGCCGAGCACGATCCGCGTCGACGTCGGTGACGGCAAGATCACCTACGCGGCCGACCGCAACGTCGGGCTGGCGTTGAACGTGGCGTTCGGCAAGGTCTCCGCGCTGAACGGGCTCGGTGCGCCGTTGTTCGCCAACGGTGTCGCCGCCGTCGCCCGCGGCTGTGCGGAGGGTGCCGGCTGCGCGAAGGACGAAAGCCCGTTCTGCCAGGTGTTCCCGCGCTGCTTCGGCGTCGTGGGCACGGTGCAGCTGCCGGGCCTGCCGACCGGGATCACGATCGACCTCAACGCGCGCAAGGTCGTGCTGGACGACTACCGGCCGACTGCGCCGCTGCAGGCGTACGTGGGCGTGCACGGGCTGATCGACCGGCTGCCGGACTTCAAGGCACTGGCCACGCTGTCCGGTCTCGCCTCACCGGTCGACCTCACCGTCGGCCCGTTGGACGTGGCCGACGGCAGGATCGACGTCGGGTACACCGCGTCCGCGCCGCTGGGCACGCTGACCCTCGAAGCCGATGCCCGCACCACCGACGCGCGGTTCCCCGTGCTGCGGGCCAAGGGCGTCGCCGGCAAGCTGCCCGCGTCGATGCACCTGGTCGGCCAGCTCGGCGACCGGACATCGGTGAGCATGCGCAACTCCGCGCCGGTCGACGAGATCTCGCTGACCGTGACCGGGGACAGCGCCGGGTACCTGCGCGCGGGTGTCTTCGGCGTGCCGGCCTCGGCGGACGTGCTGGTGGACGCACCGGCGAAGCACGCGGAGGTCACCATGTCCGCGCCGATCGGTGCCGTCACGGCGCTGGTCCGCGACATCCCGGTGAACGGCCGCAGGTGGTCCGCGTTCGGCGACCTGCGCGACATCCCGTCGAAGTTCACCGCCGACTGGGCCGAGGGGAAGTACCTGCTGGCGGCCGAGTCCGCGCCGCTGGGTTCGGCGGCGTTCGCGGTCACCAACCACGACGGTGCCCAGGCGCCGACGGGGTCGCACCTCGCGGTCCACTACAACCAGTCCACTGAGGACGTTGACGGCAGTGCGGCGCTCAGCGGGTTCTCAAGGGCCGAGTACACGCACACGGGCGGAGACTTCACCACGAAGTTCAACATCGCCTCGCAGACGATCGCGCTGGACGCCGACGTCCGGCTGAACGGTGCGGTGCGGCTGGCCGCGCTCGGCAGGCTCGGCCCGGTGCCCGGCACGCTGACGATCGGCTCGAACAAGGGCGTGCTCACCTATCGCGCGGACCGGCAGCTCGCGCTGGAACTGCAGGCGTGGCTGGGCAAGGAGGCCGCGCTGAACGGCCTCGGCGCACCGAAGTTCGCCAACGGCATCGCGGTGGTGGACGGCAAGTGCGCGGGCGACGGCTGCCCGCGCGACGACGGCCCGTTCTGCACGGACCGCGGCTGCTACGGCGTGGTCGGCATCATCAACATCTCGGGCCTGCCGACCGAGGTGACCGCCGACCTCACCACCAGCTCGTTCTCGTTCAGCAACTACCACCCGGTCGTCGACCGGCTGGAGCTCCACGTCGCCGACTCGGTGTTCACGCCGGAACCGCTGACCGGGGCGAAGGCCAAGGTGACGCTGACGAACCTGCCGGCCGCGATCGACTTCAAGCTGGGCCCGATCTCCGTCGGTGCCAACGGCCTGGAGTTCGCCTACGACGCGGGTGTCGTCAACGCCGGTTCGATCGAGGTGCACGCCGAGGCCTACAACGTGCCGAAGCTCGGCACCGCGCGGGCGCTGGCCCAGCTCGACCCGATCCCCGGCAAGGTCGGTGTGAAGGCCAAGTTCGGCGAGGGCTCGAAGATCAGCGTCGCCAACTCGGCACCGATCAACAAGCTCGTGCTGAAGGCGTCCGCGACCTACGAGGGCAAGCCGGCCAGCGGCATCGCGCAGCTGACCGACGTGCCCGCGCAGTTCGAGATCACCACGGCGGTGAAGACGGCGGGCATCACGGCGCCGGACTTCGCCTACACCTCGCCGGCGAGCACCTTGGACGGCCTGTTCGCCCTGGAGGCCCAGATCGTCCTGGCCACCAGCGACAAGCCGGACGCGATCAAGGGCGGCATCAGCGGGATCTCGCTGCGGTTCCAGGACCTCGGCGGCAAGACCGAGGCGACGCTGAAGCAGGACTCGTCCGTCGAGTTCAAGTCCACGCCGCGCACGCCGTTGATCGAGTTCCACACGGGCCTGATCCTCGCGTCGGAGTTCAAGAAGACCGACGTGAACGAGGAGCTGTTCTCCGACCCGGTGAACTTCTTCACCGGCACGCTGGCCGGCCACTACGGGCTCAAGCCGTCGAAGATCGCGGACATCGGCTTCGCGATCCACGACATCGCCGCGCTGACCGTGCGCCCGGCCAAGGTGCCGTTCAACATCGACGGCGTGCCGGCGTTCGCGGGTTACGTGATGCCCGCGTTCGACCGCGGTGACTACGACCGCGTCGAGGTCGGCACGAGCGGTGTCGACATCAACGCGGACGTCGACCTCCGCTTCCGGATCGAACGTCCGCTGGGCCTGCCCGACGCCTACGACGAGCGCCTGGTGCTGGGGGAGACGCACACGATCCAGTACCACCGCTACGACCAGCAGTACCGGCCGATCAGCTCGAAGCTGCAGCTGGCGGCGCTCGGCGTGAACCTCGGCTGCCTGCAGCTGTCGACCAAGCCGGGCAAGGTCGCGACCGGCCCGAACGGTATCGTCGTGCACGGCGCGGACGGACAGCAGATGATCATGTTCCTGGACGCGGGTGACGCGATCCCGGACTACCTGATCGACCTGCTGGCGTACTTCGCCTCACCGTTCGCCGACTCCCAACTCGGCATCAGCGACTGGAACCTCGGTTCGTGTTGATCAGGAATCTCTGCGCAGTGCTGCTGGTCGTCGCCGCTTCCACCGCGGCGACGGCCTGCGGCGCGTTCTGCACGAGCACCGCACTGCAGGCCCGTCCGGCATCCGGCACTCCGCTGGTGCTCGAAGCGGTGCTGACCTCGGACGGCTCGCCGGTCTCGGGCGGCCGGGTGGCGTTCTACACGCGCGCCACCGGTCCCGGCGGTGCCGAGGAGGGCCGGTTGATCGCGCAGGCGACCAGCGGGTCCGACGGTGTGGCGCGCCACGAGGTGGAGGGCGGACGGTCCGCTTTGGACTATCCGGGCGCGACCCTGAACGGCTACAAGGCCACCTTCGACAACCTCGACAAGCTCAACGGCGTGCGGTACTGCTCGTCGTCGGCGGAGGGCAGCATCAAGTGAGGCTTCTCGTGGTGGTCCTGGTCCTCTTCGCTGTCTCCTGTGGACAGCCGGGTTCGACGGTGAACCCCGCGGACTGCACCAGGGTCTCCTCGATCATGTCCTCGGGCAGGCCGGCGGCCTCGCTGGGCACCGATCTCCTGGTGCCGCCGGAGGTGACGGGCGCAGCCGGTTCCGTGCTGCCCGCGGCGTCCGGCGCCGAGGTGCCGTCGGGCGAGTCGACGCTGGCACAGCCCGACCCCGACGTGGACCGGGTCGTGGCGGCGGGCAAGGTCTCGTCGCTGTCGGGTCTGCGGGCGTCGGTGGAGAAGCTGATCAGCGCCCGCGGCTGGCTCGTGGGCGGCAACAGCTCCGCGTCCGACGGCCGGTTCTCGCTGGAGTACCAGGGGCCCGGCATCTCGGGCTCGGTCGTCGCCCTGCCCTGCGCCGAACCGCTCTACCTGGTGACCGCGGAGGTGTCGCCACCCCTGCCCACTTCGGACGCCCCGTTCAGCTGCGACCGGCTGCGCGCCGCGTTCCCCGGCATCCAGCCCGGCACGCCGGGCACCTGCACGTCGACCTCGGGCGACACCCGGCTCCAGGTGACCTTCGCCCGGCCGCCGGTAGACCCGTTCCGCTGGCGGCCGCGGCTGCAGGAGCTGCGCCGCAACGCCCACGACTACGTGGCCCTGTTCTGCGGTCCTGATGTTCGTCCCACGGTCTCCGCCTTCGTTTCGCAGTGCGTCTCGCAGGACGCCTTCGGTGGGCGGGCGGCGGTGAGCGCAGTGCGGGACAACGACTTCTGGGCCGGGGCGCAGGTCGAGCTGAAGAACGCGACCGCCGAGCAGGCCAGGACGACGGCGGAGTCGGCGGTCCGCGCGTTGACCGGCTGACGGGGAGGAGTCTGCTCTCGACCGTCCTCAGCGGACCCGGATTCAGCCGTTCGGGCAACGCGGTCACCTCGCCTGTGGAATGCTCTGGGCCGTACGGTCGAGTGCGAGGTGGAGTGCTGGTGAAGACGCCCGAAGAGTGGATGCGGGACTTCGAGGCGAAGATCGCCGACGCGCAGGCGAAGGCCGCCGCGGTCCAGGAGGGGCTGGCGCAGGCGGGTGGTTCGGCGTCGTCGAACGACGGGACGATCAGGGTGAGCGTCGCGCCGAACGGTGCGCTGACCGGCCTCGAACTGACGGCGGACGCGATGCGGAAGTCGCACAGCCAGCTGTCCGGTGAGATCCTCGAGATCGCGCGCAAGGCCCAGCGCGGTGCGGCCGTGAAGGTCGCCGAGACGTTCGGTGCGGTCGAGGGCGAGGGCTCCGAGACGTATCGCATGATCACCGAGTACCTGCCGCCGCCCGAGGAGGAAGAGCAGCAGCAGGCACCGGCGTACGCGTTCAACGAGGAGTACGAGGAACGCGCCGCGACCGCCGCGCCGCCGCCTCCTGCCCGTCGCCCCGCGCCGCGTCCGAGCGCCGATGAGGACGAGGACTTCGGCGACAACTCGATCTTCCGCAACCGCTGATCCGCACTGGGGGAACCGTGGCAGAGGAGAACAGCACGACCACGTGGTCGACCGGCGCCGGCGTGGTCGACAGCGTCGCGGGTTTCGTCGACTCGCTGACGTCGGAGTCCGAAGGCGAAGGCCCGGACGTCATCGACGTCGCACTCGGCGGTGCCGGCATGGTGGTCGACCTGGTCAGCACCATGGCCAACCCGCTGAGCATGCTCGCGTCCGCCGGTGTCGGCTGGCTGCTGGAGCACGTCGACTTCCTGCGCGAGCCGCTGGACGCGTTGCTCGGCAACCCGGACGAGATCAACGCGAACACCGACCAGCTCAAGCAGGCCGCGCTGGAGATGAAGATGATCGCCCAGGAGCACCGCGAGGACCTGCGCGGCGTCTCCGACTGGGAGGGCGCGTCGGGGGACGCGTTCAAGCGCGAGATGGAGCAGATGGCGGGCGAGTACGAGGCGCTCGGCAAGACCATGGACGGCACCGCGGCGATCTACGCGTTGTCCGGCGCGCTCGTCTGCGAACTGCGGTCGCTGGTGTTCGGCTGGATCTCGGACTTCGTGGGTGAACTGATCGCGGGCGCGCTGATCGCCGCCGCGTCGGCCGTGGTCACGCTGGGCAGCTCCATCGCCGCGTACGCGGGCTACGCGGGCACCCGTGGCGCCATGATGGCGACCAAGATCGCGGGCAGGCTCTCGAAGCTGGCGTCCGCGATGGCCCGCTTCGGCGGCCGCCTGGCCAAGCTGGCGGAGAAGATGGAGGGCCTGGTCAAGGGCCTGGGACGGTTCGCGGAGTACGGCGGTTACGCGAAGTCCGCGTACGACGCCGTGAAGCCCTATGACATGCCGCCTGCCACCGCCTGATGACCGGCAAGACCCGATCTCATCACGGCGGTGGCTCGCACCCCGACAGCGGCGGCCACCCCACCCGGTCACCGTCTCCGTCGCCGGGCGGGGTGGGCGGCCGTGGCACCCGCATGGACCCGGACGCCGTCGAGTCGCTCGGCGGCAAGATCACCAACCGCGGTGACCAGGTCCGCTCCAGCGTCGCGAGCAAGCTGAACATCAACGCCACCTCGGGCAGCGCCGGCGTGTTCGGCCAGGTGGCGATGCAGCACGCCGACAAGGCGATCCAAACGGCCCGCGGCGGCGCCGAAAAGGCAGCCACCGCGGCGGACCACGCAGGCACCAAGACCAAGGAAACCGCCCGCACCGCCCGCGACACCGACCACTCGGTCGCGTCGTCGATGAACCGCGTCCAGCCGAAGGCGCCACCCACCAGCACCGCCTCGCCCAGCACCTCCACGACCTCCTCGTCGACCTCCTCTTCTTCGGGCAACCGCTACTCGGCACCGCCCTCGATCGCGGGCGGCACCTCGGCCGGCACCTCCGCCAGGACACCCGCACCCTCGGCCCCGTCGGTGAAGCTGCCCGACAAGCCGGGTGGCCTCACGACCTCGTCGAACGCGACAGCCTCCGGTGGTGCCAAACCACCCGCGGGAGGCGGCACACCGCCGCGCCCGCCGAACCTGGGAGGCGGTCCGACCGCGGGCCCCGGTGCTCGGCCGGGCACGACGCCTGCCGGTGGTCAGGGGCGCGGACCCGCTGGTGGTGTGCCTGCGGCTGGCAGCCCGGGACGTGGACCTGCCGGCAGCCCGCCTGCGGCTGGTGGCGCGGGGCGTGGACCTGCCGGTGGTGCGCCTGCCGCCGGCCGTGCACCCGTCGGCCCACCTGCGGGTGCGACGGCGGCCGGAGGTCAGGGTCGTGGACCCGCTGGTGGCCCGCCGCCACCGGCAGGTGGTCAAAGCCGTGCGCCCGTCGGCAACCCACCTCCGGGCGTGCGCACCCCCGCGGGTGGCCCACCTCCGAACGCGCCGATGGCCGCCGGCCAGGGACGTGCGCCGGGAAGCACCCCCGCCGCACCCGGTCCGGGCCGTGCGCCCGGCCCGCCCGCCGCAGCGCCGATGGCCGGCGGCCGCAACCATCCGCCCGGCGCCCCTGGTCCAGGAACGTCCGCTCCTCGCCCCGCCCCCAACCTCGGCGGACCGGCACCTCACACCACGCCGCAGGGCTTCCGGGGCCCGAACGACGGTCCGCCTCCAGGTGGACCGGGTCGCGGAATGCCCAACCCGAACGGCCCCGGGCCTCACGGTCCTGGCGCGTTCGGACCGGGTGGCCCCCACCCGGCCGCCGGACGCAACGGCCCTGCCCCCGGTGTGCCCGGAGGCGCTCCGGGCACGCGCCCCGGTGGTCCTGGCCTGCCTGCGGGCGCGCACCCCGGTGGTCCTGGCACGCGCCCCGGTGGTCCTGGCCTGCCTGCGGGCGCGCACCCCGGTGGTCCTGGCACGCGCCCCGGATCGCCGGCGCACGGTCCGGGCACGCGCCCTGGCCTGCCCGGCAACGGTCCGGGCATGCGCCCAGGTGGTCCCGGCACGCACCCCGGCGTTCGCCCCGGCTTGCCCGCGGGCGGTCCGGGCGTGCACCCCAACGGCCCCGGTGTGCCGCCCGGCGGTCGAGGCCCCTCGCACGGCGGACCCGGCATGCGTCCTGGCCTGCCGGGCGACGGCCCGCGCCCGAACACGCCGCCCGGTGGTCCAGGCCCGCGCCCAACCGCCCCGTACGGCGGCCCTGGTCCGCACCCCAACGCGCCGACCGCACCCCGCCCCGCCGGCCCGCCTGCGGGCTTGCACCAGCAAGCCCCGCCGGCACACCACACGCCCGTCCCGCACGGTGGCGAGCGGCCGAGCGGTCCGCCGCCGGAACACCAGAACCCGCCGCACACCCCCGACGCTCACCAGCAGCACACGCCACCGCCTCCCGGCCCGGACGGCGGCCCGCCGGTCGCCATGCGGCACGTCGACCCGTCGACGTACGGGGTGGACCCGTCGAAGGTCGCGCACCGGGACGTCCCCGGCTGGCAACGTGACGAGAACGCCCTGTACCGCGGCGACACCCGCTCGCCGGAGGAGATCAAGGCGGCGGGCGGGTTCGACGTGCCGCGGCCCGACGAGAAGCCGGACCTGCTGCGGCACGTCGACGGGCACACCAACGCCTACGTCAGCACCAGCTCCGAGCAGCACAAGGCGATGGAGCGCGCGGGCGTCGGCGAAGGAAAGATGTACGTGGTCAAGGCGCCTGGCGGCATCATGACCGACGAGACGCTGCACAACACCGGCCACGGCCGCGAGTACGACGAGAACGAGACGCTCTTCCCCGGCGGCATCGACTGGCGTTACGTCGAGGGCTGGCACCAGGTCCGGCGCGAGGCGGGCGAGTTCGTGCTCGGGCCGTTCGTGCCGAACCCGGACTTCGTCGGCCACAAGACCAGCGACACCACCACCGCGCAGACGGACCACGCTCCCGCTGACCGGACGCACCCCAGCCAGGAACCGGCCCCACCGCGGCACGCGGAGACTCCGCCGAAGTCCGACGCACCCGAAAAGCGCCAGCCCGGACCGACGCAACCACTGCCGCAGCCGAACCTGACCCGCCCGTCGATCGCGGAGCGGCTCAACACCTCGCCGCCGTCCCAGCCATCCGGCCACTCCGACCGGCCTGCGACACCGGCGCACCCCGACCGGCCGTCCACGTCCTCGGTGCTCGACCGCCTGAACGCGCAGGACCACGCCGAACCCAGCCACACCGAGCCGCGGCACACCGAGCCCGGGGTCGCGCGGACCGAGCACCCGCATCCGTCGGAGGACCACCGGCATCAGGACCACGCCGAGCCGCGTCACGCCGAGCCCGAGGCCGCGCGGACCGAGCACCCGCATCCGTCCGAGGACACCCGGCACCAGGACCACGAACCGCACGACCGGTCACAACACCACGAACCACCGTCCAAACAGGACCACGAAGAGGAACCCCCGAAACGCCAGGAGAAACCGCTCCGCGACCGCCTCGGCTCACTCAACGAGGAGCTCGACGCGGAAGTGCGCGACCACGTGCACACCACTCCGGCCGGCATGTCGATCTACGACGTGGGCAACGACCGCAACGCCCACCACACGGCCGGAGCAATGCAGAAGATCCCCGGCCAGTTCGTCGTCGACCTGCACAGCAACAAGGACAACGCGCGCGTGGGCCGTTACCCGCTCATGCCGAAGGACGTCGCGGACATCATCCGCGCGAACCCCGACTACAAGAAGGGTGACCCGATCACCCTCGTCGGGTGCGACGCGGGCAAGCACGACAACGGCTTCGCGGCCCAGCTCGCCCGGGAGCTCGGCACGCCGGTCACCGCGCCGAACACGCACGCCTGGGTCGACTACGAGGGCAACGTCTTCGCCACCAGCGCCCAGGACAACGGGCGTCCCGGCTGGCCGCCGGACGGCGAGTGGCGCACGTTCGGTCCCCACGGCGAGCAGCACATCCACGAAAGTCCTTACCCGCCGGGGCACACGCCGACCTGGGGTGACGAGACGCCCGAGTCCGCGCCGGGGGACGCCGAGCGGCGGGGCGAGCGCGAGGACGACTTCCGCGAGCTGCGCGAAGAAAACCGCGAGAAGCGGGAGGAGGGCCTGGACGCGGTGCGTGAACTCACCGGCCGCAACCCGGCCACGGACGCCGAACGCCGTCCGCACGAGCGCACCCTGTCGACGGCGCGC
This sequence comes from Lentzea sp. NPDC004782, assembly GCF_040609115.1. Taxonomy (NCBI): domain Bacteria; kingdom Bacillati; phylum Actinomycetota; class Actinomycetes; order Pseudonocardiales; family Pseudonocardiaceae; genus Lentzea; species Lentzea sp. NPDC004782. The sequence goes on along the minus strand of NZ_JBEXJN010000005.1, from coordinate 187,479 downwards.
TACCGCAGTGACCGCGACGGCGAGTCGGCCGACTTCTACAACTTCAGCGGCAAGCAGCACGACTGGAGTCCCGCGGCGGAAGCCCCGCAGCAACCGCCGAAGAACGAGCGGCTCTTCGAGACGTCCAACGCGACCTCGTACGACCCGGAGAGCGGCGGCTGGCGCGACGGCAGCGGCACCCCCAGGGCCAACGACTCGGAACCGAAGATGTTCGAGGACCTCGCGCGGCACCAGCTCGCCGAGTACAGCGGGTTGTCCCGCAACGAGGTCGACACGGCGCTGCGCCAGGCCAACAAGATGGTCGACACGCTCAACAAGGAAGACGAGAACTACTACAAGAACGGCTTCAAGGGCGAGGTGCAGCGCACGCAGGACCGCATGTCCCTCGCGATCGACGAGCTGAACAAGCGCGCGGCGGCGAAGGCGGAGGCGAACGGTACGACCTACACGCCGTTCTCCGCGGCGGACATCTCGGGTGATCTCCGCATGGTGGTCGACCTGCCGTCGGCCAAGCGCGACGGAACACCGGCCGAGTTCCAGATCTGCATGTCGTGCCAGAAGATCATGCTCGCCTACGAGCGCATTTTCCCGAACATGCGCCTGGAAGTCGTCAACCGAGCTGGAGAGAGGCTCTACCCGCTGTGAACCCTGACAACGCGAGCGAGCGCATCGCCGCCATCTTCGACCGCGTGTGCGCGAACGGCCTGCGCCGCGGGTCCGTGGTGGGCGCGTCCGACGACCAGATCGACCAGATGGCCGCGGACCAGGGCGTGGACCGCGTTCCCGAGGCGGTGCGCGCGGTGTTGCGCATCATGGGTGTCCGATCAGGACTGTGGCTGGCCGGCACGGCGTTCGGGGTCGGCGCGATGACCGCCGAACGCAAGAGGCACGTCGTCGCCACGCTGGGCGGTCTCGACCACGAGCTGGCCGACCCGCGCGGCCTGCTCGCGCTCACGGCGCACCAGGGTTACGCCTACCACGTCGTCGACGGCGCCGACCTGGACCAGGACGACCCGCCGGTGTGGGACGTCGTCGAGGGCGAGGGCGCGCGCCGGGCGTGGGACAGCGTCAGCGACTGGTTCGCGGACACGGCACCGAACGTCACGGATCTCCGCGACATGCTGGAGATGATGGAGGAGATGGGCAAGCAGCCGCCGAAGTGGGCCGAGTTCGTCGAACCACGGCAGTCGTGACCGTTTTCCCAGTGTGCGGCGAGGAGTGAAGCACGTGCAGTTCGACATCGCGATCGACGGGAACAAGGCGTTCCGGATCGAGCCCGGCGCGGACGCGACGACCGCGCAGTTCGAGACGGTGCTGGGCGCCGAGATCTGGCGCATCACCGACGAGGGCGCGGCGCCGACCGACCTGGATCCGTTGCAGGGCCACCTGAGCACCGAACGGCTGGTCTTCCTCCGCGAGCTGCCTCCGCTTCCTCGTCCCAGGACGCCTTACCCGTTCTTGCCGGCCGGCGACAAGATTCCGCGCACCAACACCTCGATCGCGAGCCAGGTCCGGGAAGCCCTCATCGCGCTCGTGCCGGACGGCTGGCAGCAGGTCGACCTCCGGTGTCGCGCGTTGGTCCGCCGCATGGAGATCGAGGCGACGGTGGTCATCGACGGCACCACCCACGTGTGGGTGCCGCCAGTGATGGCCAGCCAGTGGTTGCACCGGTTCCGGCTGCGGCAGTTCTTGGATTGGTTCGGTACCTGGTACTCCCTGAGCTTCACGTCGGTAGCGGGTGGTGAGACCTCCCTGCGGTTCGAGGAAAAGGAACAGGAGAAGCCGGACTGGCAGGTCTCGCCTGGCTACGAAGCCTCTGTTCAGCACGCCGCGGACGAGCTGCGACTGCTTCCGCGGCGGCCGGGAGCGGTGCCGCAGTGGATGTGGCGTGCGGCGGGCGAGATGCAGCATCCGGAACGCCTCAGTGCGTTGCCACCCCAGCAGGACACCCAGCTCGAACTGGCGCGCGCGTTCGACGTGATCGAGGACGGCAAGGGCGTCTGGTACCGCCCGATGATCGGTGCCGGAGAACAGGTTCCGCTGCTGCGCTACCTGGAGAACGCTCCGGTGGTCCTGTCGTCGCGCGGCTCGGCGAAGGACCTCTTCGCAGGCGGCGACGAGGAGGTCGTGCCGCTCGCCTACCAGACCGACGGCCGCTGGGTGTGGCCCGCGGGTGTCGCGTACTACCTGCGCCGGCACGAGATCCCGCCGCCGATGGCGCTGGTGGACCACATCCGCCAGCAGCGGTACGAGCTCCCCGTCGTCCCGGAGATCGCGAAGGCCAGGGCCGCGGCGCTCGCCATGGGCAGGCCGTTCAGCGAGAACCAGGTCGAGGCGGCGTTCCGCAGGGCGCTGACGCCGCTCGTCGAGGTGATCGTCCGCGTCCAGACCAGCCCGCGCTTCTACAGCCTGGAGGGTCACCGCGACCAGGCGTGGTGCCTGGTCCGCGACGGCGACTGGTACGAGGTCTACTGGGCCGAGGGCGAGCTGAAGGAGAAGCACGAGCGGTTCGCGGACGTCCGCAACGCGGTCACCTACCTGATCGGCCAGCTCATCGAGAACCAGGACGCCCTGCGGTTCGAGCTCGACGAGGAACTGCCCGCGTGGCAGTCGCCGTACCAGGTGATCTCCGAGCAGGACCCGCCGCTGGACACGATGACCGGCGTGCGGCTGACCAAGGTCGAGGACCTGTTCGTGCACCGCTACGGCGGCGCGGACGGCAACCTCGCCTACGAGACCGAGATCGGGTCGGACCGGGAACACCACCTGTACCGGCTCAAGGGCCCGTGGACGTTGATCACCGCCACAACCGCGGAGGGCGCCCGCGTCTACGTCCTGCCGAAGCCGTTCCACGAGTACCCGGACCACATCGACGACTTCACCCTGCACCCCGGCCTGCCACCGGTCACGGAGTCCCTGCGCGAGCAGGCCCGCCGCCAGGTACCGGACGCCTGGCTGTGGTGCGCCGACCCCGAGGTCGACCGGAACTACGTCGAAGGCATCCCGGACGCGACCCTGTTCGGCGCGTACGCGGTGGGCCCGGACGGCGAGCTGACCGGCGAGACCTACCTGAACCCCAACTACCGCCCCGGTCCCCGCCGCCGCGGCTTCCCCGAACCGCTGGCGGACCTCGACGTGGCCCTGGGCTACGTCGCGTGCGGCTGGGCGACGCAGCAACGCCTGCTGGCGGCGACGCTGGACGCCAACCTGATCGTGGAAACCGACGGCCAGGGCAACCTGCGGATGGGCGTCACCCAGAGCGGACAGCGCTTCGTGGCGGCGTGGTCCGCACCGGGGCACGTGCCGCAGGAGGCCGTGTCACCGATGCAGACGACGGGCCGCGAGCTGGCCCCGGCGCTGGCCGGTGGTGTGCTGGTGGTCAACCCCGGCGGTCAGCTCGGGGTGGAGCTGCCGGGCGACGACCTGATCGCCGCGCTCGCGACCGGCGCCTGAAAGCCTCCGATCTTCTGCTCGAGCAGTTCGGCCAGCCGCAGCGGCGTGCGGTCCTCGAACATCGGACCGATGAGCTGCACTCCCACCGGCAGGCCCTCCGGGGACATGCCCGCGGGTACGGCGGTGGCGGGCAGGCCGGGCATGGTGGCCAGACCTGCCCAGACGAGCTGGTCGAAGAACGGGTGCTCGACACCGTCGATGTCGATCCGGCGTGCCATCAGGTCGGGATCGTGGTCGTGCGGGAACGCGGGCGTCGGCGTGACCGGGCACACCACGGCGTCGAACTCGGCGAACAGCCGCCGCCAGCCGTGGCGGTGGAGCTCGCGGTGGTTGTTCACCTCCAGCCAGTCGCGGTGGCTGAGCACCATGCCGCGCAACCGTGCCGCGTCGAGGCTCCGGTCGTCCGCGCTCAGTCCGGCGGCGCGGATCCGCAGTCGCTCGTCCTCGTCGACGGGAAAACGCGCAACGGAGCCCGAGAACAACAGCTGCGTGTAGAGCGTCGCGGCTTCGGCCAGATCAGGGAGCAGCGGGCTGTGCCGTTCGACGCGGGCGCCGCTGCCGGCGAGCGCGCCGGCCACCCGGTTCACGCCCGCCCGCACGGCCGATGCGGTCGCGATGAGCGGATGCTCGTCGAGGACCAGGACCCGGAAGTCGCCGAGCCGGTCACGGCGCGCGGGCGGCAGGGTCAACTCGTGCGCCACGCCGAGCGTCAGCGGGTCCGGACCGGCCATGACGTCGAGCAGGAGCGCGAGGTCGCGGGCGGTGCGCGCCATCGGTCCGACGACGGCGAGGTCGAGGTCGACCGGCAGGGCCGGCTCGGACGGCGGGACCATCCCGCGGCTCGCCGCCAGCCCGAGCGTCGGCTTGTGCGCGTAGACACCGCAGAAGTGCGCGGGCGTGCGCAGTGAACCGGCGATGTCGGTGCCGAGGGACAACGCGCCGAAGCCTGCCGCCAGTGCCGCCGCCGACCCGCCTGAGGACCCGCCCGGCGACCGGCCGTGGTCCCACGGGTTGTTGGTGGTGCCGTAGATCTCGTTGAAGCTCTGCAGATCCTGCAGCCCCAAGGGCACGTTGGTCTTGCCGAGCACCACCGCCCCGGCGGCCTTGACCCGTGACACCTGGACCGCGTCCTCGGCCGGCACGAAGTCCCGGTACTGCGGCATGCCCCAGGTCGTGGGCAGCCCGGCGACGTTGTAGCACTCCTTGACCGTCACCGGAACGCCGAGCAGCGGCCGGTCTTCGCCGCGAGCGCGCGCTGCGTCGGCATCCCGCGCGGCGGCGCGGGCGCGGTCGAAGTCCGGTACGCAGATCGCGTTGATCGCTTTGTCGTCCCGCTCGACACGAGCGATCGCCTCGTCGGTCAGCTCGACCGAGGTCACGTCACCGGCGCGCAGGGCAGCCAGGAGTTCTTCTGCCGTCTGGAAATTCCCCATGAATCCGACCGTAGCGGCCGCCCGGTGAGGCCATGAAATTCCAATTGGCGCAACGGGAAAAGGCAGTTCTACGAGATCGGCGCCAAGGCCGCGGCGAAGCGCGCCGCGACCTCCGCGACCGCGGCCTTCAACTCCTCTCCGCCCTGGACGCGGAAGGCGAACGGCACCGTCGCCAGCCATTCCTGGGCGTACATCGCCGGATTGCTGGTGCTGCCGATGAGCACGCAGCCGTCGCCCAACGGCTGAAGCCGTCCCATGGGTGGCCGGATCCAGGGCGCCACCTCGGTCAGGGGAGCGTCGAAGACGACCTCGGTGGGAAACTCCCAGCCCGTGCCCAGGTTCTCCTCCAACGCCGCGACCGGGTCGAGGTCGTCGGGCGGCTCGAACTCGTGCGCGGTTTGCCCGACCGTGCGCACCCGGTCGACCCGATAGGTGCGGATCGCGTCCACGCGATGGGAACGGCACAACAGGTACCAGCGCCCGTGCCGGACCACGACGGCCCACGGGTCCACTTCGGACTTCCACGCGCTGCCGGTCTCGCCGCGGTAGGTGATCAGCACCCGGCGTCTGGCCGCGACGGCGGCGACGAGTGCGCCGGTGATGGCGGGATCGGGCCGGGCCGCGTGCCGGTCGGGCGCGGCTTTGGCGTGCTCGCGCAGAGCGGCCGCCTGCCGGCCGACGTTCTCCGGCAGCGCCTGGACGACCTTGCCGAGCGCCGTGCCCACCGGGTCGTCGGCTTCGGTGGCGGCCGGCTGACCGTCGAGCACCGCCATGACCAGGCCCAACGCCTCGGCCTGGGTGAACACGACCGGCGGCAGCCGCGTTCCGCGTCGCAGCCGGTACCCGCCGTGCGGCCCTCGGGTCGACTCGACCTGGATGCCCGCCTCTCGGAGGATCCCGACGTAGCGGCGGGCGGCGCGCTCCGTGACGCCCAGCCACTCGGCGAGCTGGCCCGCCGTCGTACCGGGGCGCGCCTGGAGGACCTCCAGCGCGCGCAGCGCCCGTGCGGTCGGACTGAGTTCACTCGGCACCAGGCCAAGCTAGGCGACCACGACGATGAACCGGAAGCAGATCGTCCGGAATTGCCTCTAGCGTGACCTGACCGCGCACGAGAAGAGGAACTGATCATGGACGTACTGCTCATCGCCGGCCTGTGGCTCGACGGATCCGCCTGGGACGGCGTCGCATCCGCACTCCGGTCGCTCGGCCACCGCCCCGTGCCGCTGACCCTGCCCGGCCAGGGCGACGGCTCCACCACCGCCACGCTCGACGACCAGGTGGCGACCGTGCTCGCCGCCGTGGACGCGGCCGCGGACAAGCCGGTGGTGGTCGGGCACTCGGCCGCCTGCACCCTCGCGTGGCTGGCCGCGGACGCACGCCCGGACAAGATCGCCGAAGTCGTCCTGATCGGCGGCTTCCCGGCCGCCGACGGCAAGCCGTACGCCGACTTCTTCGAACTGCGGGACGGCGTCATGCCCTTCCCCGGCTGGGCCCCGTTCGACGGACCGGACTCGATCGACCTGGACGAGGAAGCGAAGCGCGCGTTCGCCGCCACCGCGATCCCCGTTCCCGAGGGCGTGACCACAGGCGTCGTGCGGTTGACGGACGAGCGGCGCTTCAAGGTCCCGGTCCTGGTCATCTGCCCCGAGTTCACCCCCGCCCAGGCCAAGGAGTGGATCAACGCGGGCGACGTGCCCGAACTCGCCAGGGCCGAGCACCTCGACTTCGCCGACATCGACTCCGGTCACTGGCCCATGCACACCAAGCCGGTCGAACTCGCCCGGCTCATCGCGAAAGGCGCGGACCTCCCGTGACCAAGTACGTGATCGGCCCGGACGTGGCCCTCCGCCTGGCTCGCGACCGGGCCGTGATCGGTGCCGGGCACCGGATCCTGGCCCCCGCGCTCCTCCGCTCGCAGACGCTGTCGTTGCTCTACCAGGAAGTGCAGCGTGGCGAGGTGACCGAAAAGGACGCCGAGCGACACCTCAACCACCTGCGCGGGCTGCGGATCCGGTTGCTCGGAGACCGGGTCCTCCAGGCGAGCGCGTGGAAGGTCGCCGACCGGCTGGGGTGGCCCGACACCTTCGCCGCCGAGTACGTCGCCCTGACCCAGCTCCAGGCGGACGCGTTGGTCACGCTTGACGAGCAGCTCGCCCACGCCGTGAAGGAACTGGTGACCGTCGCCCCGATCGACGCGCTGTTCTGATCACGAACGACACCTGCACGGGTCAGCCAAATCACACCGAGTCACCACCTCGTGACCTCTTCGGGTGAGACGCAGCTCGCACGGCATCAAGAACGCGCAAAGGAACGCGTCAGGGGTGTCAATTTGCCGTCAGACACCCCTGACGTGCGCATTTCCGCCATGCACGCTGACGCACGTCAAGGCCACATCGTTGTCGGGAAGGGAGCGCGTCATGGCCGATCTGGCCTACGCGTTGCTGCTGATCGGAAGTTTCCTCGTGCTTGGTCTCACCGTGCGTGGACTGGAGAAGTTGTGAGCGGCACCGGTCTGCTCGCGAACGCCGCCGGCGGTGTCATCGCGCTGTTGTTGATCGTCTACCTGTTCATCGCTCTCATCAGGCCGGAGAAGTTCTGATGTCACCCACCGTGGCCGGCCTCGTTCAGGTCGGCATCCTCGTCGCGGCCCTGGCGGCGGCCTACCGGCCGCTCGGCGACTACATGGCTCGGGTGTTCCGCACCGAGAAGCACAGCAGGCTGGAGCTGGCGATCTACCGGATCGGGCGGATCGACCCGGACGCGGAGCAGAAGTGGAGCACGTACGCGTACGGCGTGCTGGGCTTCTCCTTCGTCAGCGTCGTGCTGCTGTACGTGCTGCAACGGATCCAGGCGGTCCTGCCGTTCAACTTCGACCGCGGCAACATCGGTCCGGGAATGGCCTTCAACACGGCGGTCAGCTTCGTGACGAACACGAACTGGCAGTCGTACGTGCCGGAAGCCGTCATGGGCCACACGGTCCAGATGGTCGGCTTGACCGTGCAGAACTTCGTGTCGGCCGCCGTGGGGCTGGCCGTCGCGGTGGCGCTGGTGCGCGGGTTCGTCCGGCACCGGACCGACCGGCTCGGCAACTTCTGGGTCGACCTGGTGCGCGGCACCATCCGCATCCTGCTTCCGCTGTCGTTCGTGTTCGCGATCGTGCTGATCGCGCTCGGCGTGACGATGAGCCTCAAGTCCGGTGTGGACGTTGACGGCCAAGTCGTCGCCAACGCGCCGGTCGCGGCGCAGGAGGCCATCAAGGAGCTCGGCACGAACGGTGGCGGTGTGCTCAACGCGAACTCGGCCCACCCGTTCGAGAACCCGAACGAGTGGTCGAACCTGATCGAGATCTTCCTGCTGCTGGTGGTCCCGGTGTCGCTGACCCGCACGTTCGGGCAGCTCGTCGGGGAGAAGAAGCAGGGCTACGTCCTGCTGAGCGTCATGGGCCTGATCTGGTCGGCGATGCTCGCGGTCATCTGGGTCGCGGAGGCGAACGGTCTCAGGCCGTTGGAGGGCAAGGAACTCCGCTTCGGCATTCCAGCGAGTGCGTTGTTCGCCAACGCCACCACGGGCACGTCGACGGGTGCGGTCAACTCGCTGCACGACAGCTTCACCGGACTCGGTGGCGGCGGCACGTTGCTGAACATCCTGTTCGGTGAGATGACACCGGGCGGTGTCGGCACGGGTCTGTACAGCATCCTGGTGATGGCGATCATCGCGATGTTCCTGGCGGGCCTGATGGTCGGGCGGACGCCGGAGTACCTGGGCAAGAAGCTGGGACGCAAGGAGGTCACGGCCGCGGCCGTGTCGATTCTCGCGATGCCGACGGTGTTGCTGATCGGCGCGGGCACCGCGGCGATCCTGCCGAGCACTCAAGGGGCTTTGAACAACCCGGGATCGCACGGCCTGTCGGAGATCCTGTACGCGTATGCGTCGGCGTCGAACAACAACGGCAGCGCGTTCGGCGGTATCACCGTGACCAGCGACTGGTTCCAGGCCTCGCTGGGTGTCTGCATGGCGTTCGGCCGGTTCGTCCCGATCATCGCGGTGCTGGCGCTGGCCGGTTCCCTTGCGGCACAGCGGAAGGTGCCGGTGACGGCGGGCACGTTGCCCACCACCGGACCGCTGTTCGCCACGTTGCTCGCCGGCAGCGTCGTGCTGGTCGCCGCGCTGACGTTCGTTCCCGCCCTTGCTCTTGGTCCCATCGCGGAGGCACTGCTGTGACCAGCACACTTCAGCGGACTCCCGAGGAGATCCGCAACCGGCACGCGGAGAACCTGGGCCACCAGGTCGCGTCCGGCGTCTTCAACCCCCGGCAGCTGCTGACGTCGTTCCCGGACGCGCTGCGCAAGTTCGACCCGCGCTACCAGCTGCGCAACCCCGTCATGTTCGTGGTCTGGGTCGGGTCGCTGCTCGTCACGGTGTTCGCCATCGGCAACCCGAGCGTGTTCACCGTCCTGGTGGCGGTGTGGCTGTGGTTCACGGTGTTGTTCGCGAACCTCGCCGAGGCCGTCGCGGAGGGCCGTGGCAAGGCGCAGGCGGACTCGTTGCGCAGGACCAAGAAGGACGCGGTCGCGCGCAGGCTGACCGAGGACGGCTCCGAGGAGCGCGTGCCCGGTACCGATCTGCGCATCGGCGACCTGGTCGTCGTCGAGGCCGGTGAGGTCATCCCCGGTGACGGCGACGTGGTCGAAGGCATCGCGACGGTCGACGAGTCGGCCATCACCGGCGAGTCCGCACCGGTGATCCGCGAGTCCGGTGGTGACCGCAGTGCCGTCACCGGTGGCACGACCGTGCTGTCCGACCGGATCGTCGTCAAGATCACGACCAAACCCGGCGAGACGTTCGTGGACCGGATGATCGCGCTGGTCGAGGGTGCCGAGCGGCAGAAGACGCCGAACGAGATCGCTCTGACGATCCTGCTGTCCACGTTGACGATCATCTTCCTGCTCGCCGTGGTGGCGCTGCAGCCGTTCGCGATCTACTCGGGTGGCGAGCAGTCGGTCGTCGTGCTGTCCGCGTTGCTGGTCTGCCTGATTCCGACGACGATCGGCGCGCTGCTGTCGGCCATCGGCATCGCGGGCATGGACCGGCTGGTGCAGCGCAACGTGCTGGCGACGTCCGGCAAAGCCGTCGAGGCCGCCGGTGACATCGACACGTTGCTGCTGGACAAGACCGGCACGATCACCTGGGGCAACCGCCGTGCCACGGAGTTCGTCCCGGCGGGAGGCACCGACGAACGCAGGCTCGCCGAAGCCTGCCGGCTGTCCAGCCTCGCCGACGGCACGCCGGAAGGCCGCAGCATCGTCGAGCTGTGCGTGGAGAAGTACGGGTTGCCCGCCGAGGCCTCCGAGCACGAGAAGACCGGCGAGTTCGTGCCGTTCACCGCGCAGACCCGCATGTCCGGCATCGACCTGGACGGCCGGCAGATCCGCAAGGGCGCCGCCAGCGGCTTCTCCGCCTCGGACGAGGTTCGCGCGGTCGTCGACAAGATCAGCGCGGACGGTGGCACGCCACTCGTGGTCGCGGAGAACGATGAGGTGCTCGGTGTCATCCGGCTGAGCGATGTCGTGAAGCCCGGTATGAAGGAGCGGTTCGCCGAACTGCGCGCGATGGGCATCCGCACGGTCATGGTCACCGGCGACAACCCGTTGACCGCCAAGGCGATCGCGGCCGAGGCGGGCGTGGACGACTTCCTCGCCGAGGCCAAGCCCGAGGACAAGATGGCCCTGATCCGCAAGGAGCAGGAGGGCGGCCGTCTGGTCGCGATGACCGGTGACGGCACCAACGACGCCCCGGCGCTCGCACAGTCCGATGTCGGTGTCGCGATGAACACCGGCACGTCGGCCGCGAAGGAGGCCGGCAACATGGTCGACCTCGACTCGGACCCGACCAAGCTGATCGAGATCGTGGAGATCGGCAAGCAGCTGCTGATCACGCGTGGTGCGCTCACGACGTTCAGCGTCGCGAACGACCTGGCTAAGTACTTCGCGATCCTGCCGGCCATGTTCGCGGCGATCTACCCGGCGCTCGGCAAGCTCAACATCATGCACCTGGCCACGCCGCAGTCGGCGATCCTGTCGGCGGTGATCTTCAACGCGGTGATCATCGTGGCGCTGATCCCGTTGGCTTTGAAGGGCGTCCGGTACCGGCCGTCCAGCGCGTCGGCGTTGTTGCGGCGCAACCTGCTGATCTACGGCCTCGGCGGCATCGTGACGCCGTTCGCCGGCATCTGGCTGATCGACCTGCTCGTGCGACTCATCCCCGGGATCGGCTGACATGGACAACTTCTTCAAGCAGGCGTGGGCAGGGCTGCGGATCCTGCTCGCTCTCACGGTCATCTGCGGGGTGCTGTACCCGATGGCGGTGTGGGGCGTCTCCCGCCTCCCCGGCCTGCACGCCAACGCCGAGGCCGCGGACACCACGCTGGTCGCGGTCGTCCGCCAGGGCGACAAGTACTTCGTGCCGCGTCCGTCCGCCGCGACGCTGCCGGCGTCCGGTGGTTCGAACAAGGGCGAGCGGAACGAGGACTACGACAAGGTGATCGCTCAGCGGCGCGCGGAGATCGCGCAGCGCGAAGGTGTTGCCGAGGACCAGGTGCCGCAGGACGCGGTCACCGCGTCCGCGTCGGGCCTCGACCCGGACATCAGCCCGGAGTACGCGGAGATCCAGGTCCCACGGGTGGCCCGGGCCAGCGGCCTGACCGCGGAGAAGGTCCGGGAGCTCGTCAAGGCCAACACCGGTGGCACCTTCACCACGACCGTGAACGTGACGGCGCTGAACCGTGCCATCGACGCAGCCAGGTGAGAAGCGCCGCGGCGAGCTGAGGATCTACCTCGGTGCCGCTCCCGGTGTCGGCAAGACCTTCGCCATGCTCGGCGAAGCTCACCGGCGCCGGGAGCGCGGCACCGACGTGGTCGTGGGCCTCGTCGAGACGCACGGCCGGCAGAAGACCCAGAACCTGCTCGACGGCCTGGAGATCCTGCCGCGCAAGGAGGTCCACCACCGCGGTGTCGACTTCACCGAGATGGACGTCGACAGCCTGCTGGCCCGCGCGCCCGAGGTCGCGGTGGTCGACGAGCTCGCGCACACCAACGTGCCCGGCTCCCGCAACGAGAAGCGCTGGCAGGACGTCGAGGAACTGCTCGACGCCGGCATCGACGTCCTGTCCACGGTCAACGTCCAGCACCTCGAGTCGCTCAACGACGTCGTCGAACGGATCACCGGTGTCACGCAACGGGAAACCGTGCCGGACGAGGTCGTGCGCCGCGCCGAACAGGTCGAGCTCGTCGACATCACCCCGGAGGCGCTCAGAAGGCGACTGGCGCACGGGAACGTCTACGCGGCACACAAGATCGATGCCGCGCTGGGCAACTACTTCCGCGTCGGCAACCTGACCGCACTGCGCGAGCTGGCGCTGCTGTGGGTGGCCGACCAGGTCGACGTCGCCCTGCAGCGCTACCGCCAGGACCGGCAGATCACCGACACCTGGGAGACCCGCGAACGCGTCGTCGCCGCGATCACCGGCGGACCGGAGAGCGAGACGCTCATCCGCCGCGCCCGGCGCATCGCCCTGCGCGCGGGCGCGGAACTCCTCGTCGTCCACGTGATGCGCGGTGACGGGCTGGCAGGTGCGTCGCCCGAGGTCGTGGCGAAGTGCCGCAAGGTCGCCGAGGACCTCGGCGCCACGTTCCACCAGGTCGTGGGCGACGACGTGCCGACGGCGCTGCTGGAGTTCGCCCGCGGCGTCAACGCCACCCAGCTCGTCCTCGGCACCTCGCGCAGGTCACGGCTCGCCCGCGCGCTCGACGAAGGCATCGGTGCCGCCGTGATCCACGACTCCGGCCCGATCGATGTGCACATGGTCACCCACGACGCGGCACGCCGGGGCCTCCGCTGGAAGATCGGCCGCAACGCGCTCAGCCACGGACGGCAGCTCGCGGGCTGGCTCGCGTCCGTGCTGCTGCCGGGCCTGACCACGGTCCTGGGCCTGTTCTGGCGCGACGACGTCGACTACTCCACCGACCTGGTCGGCTTCCTGCTCGCCACCTGCGTCGTGGCACTGGTCGGGGGCTTGGGACCGGCGCTCGTCAGCGCGTTCCTCGGGGCGGGGTTGCTCAACTTCTTCTTCACCGAGCCCTACTACAGCCTGGCGGTGAACACACCGGAGAACGTGATCACCTTGGTGGCCATGGTGATCGTGGCGACCATCGTCGCGCTGGTGGTCGACCGCGCGGCGCGGCTGGCGGAGCAGGGTGCCCGTGCCCGCACGGAGGCCGCGCTGCTCGCCTCCTACTCCCGCACGGTGCTCACGAGCCCGTACCCGTTGTCGCGGTTGCTGGAGAAGATCCGGGAGAACTTCGGCCCGGAGTCGGTGGCGTTGCTGGAACGGCACAACGGCGGCTGGGAACGCGTCGCGTGCGTGGGCCCGCGACCGTGCGACGAGCCGGACGACGCCGACGCCGACATCGCGGTGACCTCCGACATCCACCTGGCGCTGCGGGGGAGGACCCTGCCGGCGAGTGACCAGCGCGTGCTGGAAGCCGCCGCCGGGCAGGCGTTGATGGCGTTGCGGCAACAGCGCATGGCCGCGGAAACCTTGGACGCGCAACGCAAGGTCGAGACGACCGAACTGCGCACCGCGCTGCTGTCCGCGGTCGGGCACGACCTGCGCACGCCGCTGACGTCCATCAAGGCCGCGATCGGCAGCCTCCGCGACCGCGAGCTGCATCTGTCCGAAGAGGACACTTCTGAACTGATGGCCACCGTGGAGGAGTCGGCGGACCGGCTCAACGGCCTGGTGGACAACCTGCTCGACTCGTCCCGGCTGGCCACCGGATCGGTCTCGCCACAGCTGCGCCCGGTGAGCTACTACGAGATCGTGGCCAGGTCGCTCACCGGAATCGACGAACGCCACACGATGACGGTCGACGTCGACGAGGGCCTGCCGCAGGTCGTCGCCGACGCCGGGTTGCTGGAACGCGTGGTGGCCAACGTCATCGACAACGCGTTGCGCCACGGCAGACTCCGGCCGCGCCGCTGGATCGACGTCGACGGTGACGGACAGATCGGTGAAGACGAGCCGGAGATCGCGGTCAGGGCCAGCGCGCACGGCGACCACGTGGAACTGCGGGTGGTCGACCACGGCCCCGGACTGCCCCGCAAGTCCGCGGACCGCGTCTTCACACCGTTCCAGCGCCTGGGAGACCGGGACGCCGCTTCGGGCGTCGGGCTGGGTCTCAGCGTGGCCAAGGGTTTCACCGAGGCCATGGGCGGCGAGATCCACGCGGAGGACACCCCGGGCGGTGGGCTCACGGTGGTCATCTCACTGCCCGCTCACCAGCAAGCCGAGGAGCATCTGCAATGACCACCGTGCTGGTCGTGGACGACGAACCGCAGATCGTCCGCGCGCTGCGCATCAACCTCTCCGCGCGTGGCTACGACGTGCTCACCGCGTACGACGGCAAGACCGCCCTGCGGGTCGCGGTCGACGAGAAACCGGACGTCGTGGTGCTCGACCTCGGACTGCCCGACATCGACGGCGTGGAGGTCATCGTCGGCCTGCGCGGGTGGACGTCCATGCCGATCATCGTGCTGTCCGCGCGAACCGAGTCCGCGCTCAAGGTCGAGGCACTCGACGCAGGTGCGGACGACTACGTCACCAAACCGTTCGGGATGGACGAACTGCTCGCCCGGCTGCGCGCCGCGGTGCGCCGGGCCACCACGCAGACCGTCGAGGACCCGATCGTGACCACGGCGACGTTCACCGTCGACCTCGCGGTCAAGAAGGTGCACCGGGACGGCGCCGAGGTGCACCTGACCCCGACGGAATGGGGACTGCTGGAGATCCTGGCCCGCAACCCCGGCCGGCTGGTGTCGCAGAAGCAGCTGCTGCAGGACGTCTGGGGACCGACGCACGTCGGGGAGTCCCAGTACCTGCGGGTGTACCTGGCGCAGCTGCGGCGCAAGCTGGAAGCCGATCCGTCGCGGCCGCGGCACCTGATCACCGAAGCGGGGATGGGCTACCGGCTGGAGCTGTAAGGACCGCGTCAGGATTCTTCAGCTGGGCGTTGGGAGTTCGCCAAGGGCCCTCCTCTTCCGCGTCGCCGGGCGGTGAACTGGTGAAGTGCAACGGATATCGGGAGGGTTCGGCTTCCCCTTGGGCGTGGTGCTCGGGATCGCGGCCACCGCGCTGGTCGTGGCCACCGGGGCGACCGGCCAGCCGGTGCTGTCCGTGATCGCGATGGTCACCGTGGTCAACGTGATCGCGCTGATCTCCACCTGGAGGGCAGCGCTGGCGACCGCGGTGGTCTGCTGGTTCCTGCACGACGGTTTCGTGCTCGGCCGGCACGGAGATCTCGCGCTGGTCGGCCAAGCGGGCCATGATGCTCTCGTCATCGGGTTCGACGCGCTGGGAGTCCTGCTGCTCGTCTCGACCTTTCGCGCCGCGTTCGCACCCATGCTGCACCTTCGCGAGGGCGACTCGTCCGCACCGCGTCTGCCCGTTCAGCGACAGCCGGTCTTTACGCAATCCCAACGCCCAACCACTGGATCTTGACGGGTTCTTTGCAGGCGTGACCTGGGTCGACCGTTCATGCTGGCGGCGTGCCGTCCTCCACCTCGTGGGTCAAGCGGTTGGTGCTCGGACGACCGTTCCGCAGCGACCGGCTGGGCGAGACCCTGTTGCCCAAACGACTCGCGCTGCCGATCTTCGCCAGTGACCCGCTGTCCTCCGTCGCCTACGCGACGCAGGAGATCCTGCTGATCCTCACCCTGGGCGGCTTGGCCTTCCTGCACCTCGCGCCGTGGGTGGGGCTGGCCGTGGCGGTGCTGCTGACCGTGGTGGTCCTCTCGTACCGGCAGGTCGTGCGCGCCTATCCCAGCGGCGGCGGCTCCTACGAGGTGGCGTCGCGCAACCTCGGCCGCTCGGCCGGGCTGGTGGTCGCCGCCGCCCTGATGGTCGACTACATCATGACGGTGGCGGTGTCCGTCGCCGCGGGCGTGGACAACATCATCTCCGCGTTGCCGGAGCTCAACCCCTACCGGGTGGCCATCAACCTGGGCTTCGTCGCGTTCCTGACCGCCATGAACCTGCGCGGCGTGCGCGAGTCCGGCCGGACGTTCGCCGTGCCCACCTACGCGTTCATCGCCGGTGTGCTGCTGATGATCGCCGTCGGCCTGGTTCGCACGGTCCTCGGTGACGCACCGGTCGCGGAGAGCGCGGGCTACGACATCCGCCCCGAGCAGGTGGGGCTGAGCACCCTGGCGGTCGCTTTCCTGGTGCTGCGCGCGTTCTCGTCCGGCTGCACCGCGCTGACCGGCGCGGAGGCGATCTCCAACGGCGTGCCCGCGTTCCGCAAACCCAAGTCGCACAACGCGGCCGTGACGATGCTGCTGATGGGCGGCATCTCGGTCGTCATGTTCGTCGGCGTCACCGCGCTGGCGCTGATCGCGAACGTGCGGTTCACCGAACACACCTGTGACCTCATCGGGTTCGCGGGCAACTGCGAGACCGATCCACAACGGACGGTGATCGCCCAGCTCGCCGCCGCGGTGTTCGGCGGCGACCAGACGTTCTTCTTCTACTACATCCAGGCCGCCACCGCCCTGATCCTGATCCTCGCCGCGAACACCGCGTACAACGGTTTCCCGCTGCTGGGCTCGATCCTCGCGCAGGACCGCTACCTGCCGCGACAGCTGCACACCCGCGGTGACCGCCTCGCCTTCTCCAACGGCATCGTCGTGCTCGCGGCGATCGCGGGAGCTCTGATCTACGCGTTCGACGGCTCGGCCACCCGGCTCATCCAGCTCTACATCGTGGGTGTGTTCACCTCGTTCACCCTCTGCCAGGCGGGCATGGTCCGGCACTGGAACCGCGAGCTGGCACACGCCACGACCGGTGCCGGACGGCGCCGGATCCACCGCGCGCGGTGGATCAACGCGCTCGGTGCCTGTTTCACCGGCGTGGTGCTGGCGGTCGTGCTGGTCACCAAGTTCACGCACGGCGCATACCTGGTCGTCATCGCGATTCCGCTGCTGTACCTGATGATGCGGGCCGTTCACCGCCACTACGACCGGGTGCGTGAGGAGCTGCGGGCCGGAACCGAGCCCGAGACGCTGCCCAGCCGGGTGCACGCCCTGGTTCTCGTGTCCACTTTGCACAAACCGACCCTGCGGGCCATCTCGTTCGCCCGCGCGACCCGGCCCGACACGCTGGCGGCGATCACCGTCAACGTCGACGACGCGGAAACCCGCGCCCTGCAACGCGAATGGGACGCACGCGGCATGAAGATCCCGCTGAAGGTGATCGAGTCACCGTATCGGGAGGTCACCCGGCCGGTGCTCGACTACGTCAAGAACCTGCGGCGCACCAGCCCCCGCGACGTCGTGTGCGTCTACATCCCCGAGTACGTCGTCGGCCGGTGGTGGGAGAACCTGCTGCACAACCAGAGCGCGTTGCGGCTCAAGGGCCGCCTGCTGTTCGAGCCCGGCGTGATGGTGACCAGCGTGCCGTGGCAGCTGGCGTCCACCACCCGCCGAGACCCCGATCGCGTGGTGCACAGCCCGGGCGAAGTGCGCCGGGGAATCGGTGCCACCTCACGGATCCCCGTCGAGAAGGAACCGGTGTAACGGCAGACCGACGTTCGCCATCGCGGCGCTCCTCGCCGATTGCCGCCGTGTCACTTCGCGGCGTGCGGATGCAGGTGCACCAGCAGGACGGCGTCGAGCAACCGGAACCAGTCCGCCTCGGCGAGGTCACGGCCGGCGAGTGCGGCGAGCGCGGCCAGCAGGCGCCCCGCGAGCTCCGCGGGCTGCTCGCCGGTCGCCTCCGCGAGGGTCTGCACGTCCTTCCGGAAGCGAGCGCCTCGACTCAGCCGTACCAGCGACGAGGGCAGTGCCGGCGCCGGTGCCGTCGCCCCGCCTTCCGGCTCCACGCGCAACACGAACACGGCTCCGAGCGCGTCCGCGAGCCTGTTGACCGCGTCCACCGTCGGGTTGCCGCGCCCGTTCTCCAAGTTCGCGACGTACGGCACGGACAGGCCCGCCTCGGTCGCCACGGAGAGCAGTGTGCGCCCGCTCGCGGCCCGCAGTGCTCGCAGCTGCTGCCCGAACTCCTGGTTGCCCATACCGAACCACCTGTCTTGACAGAACATTGAATCCGCTGACTATTCTGCCAGAACAACTCTGGGGGTGGTGTGGTGCTCGAGGCACTGCGGATTCGCGACTTCCGCCTGCTCTGGTTCGCACGGCTGCTCAGCCTGCTCGGGTCATGGCTGCTCGTGGTCGCCATTCCGGCGTACGTCCTGCAGCTGACCGGCTCGCTGGCGGCCACCGGCTTGACGCTGGCGGCGGAGTTCCTGCCACCGGTCCTGCTCGGCCCGGTCGCAGGTGTGCTCGCCGACCGCTGGGACCGGCGCAAGTTGATGATCGCGACAGACGTGCTGCGAGCGATCGCCGTCGCTCTGCTCCTGCTCGTGCGTGATCCCGATGACGTGTGGCTGGTCTACCTGGCCCTCGTGGTGGAGAGCGTGGGCACGGTGCTCTTCCGCCCGGCCGCACAGGCGCACACCCCGGTGATCGTCGGCACCGGGCCGGCCCTCACCAGCGCGAACTCGCTCAACGCGGTCACCGACGGCACGGCGCGCCTCGTCGGCGCTCCGCTGGGAGGTGCCCTGCTCGGGATCGCCGGGTTCGGCGCGCTGGTGTGGATCGATCTCGCGACCTACCTGGTGTCCGCACTCGCGATCATGATGACCGTCCGGTCCGGTGCACGCGAAGAGCGAAGTGCCGGCCGGTTCTTCGCCCAGCTTCGCGAAGGCCTCACCTTCCTGCGCGCTGAACGACCGGCCGCATGGCTGCTCGTGGTGGTCACGGTGTTCTTCGCCGCGAACGCGTCGCTGTCCGCACTGCTCGTGCCGTTCGGCGTGCGAGTGCTGGGTGGCAGCGTGCAGACCGGGCTGGTGATGTCCGCGCTGGGTGCCGGCTTTCTGATCGGGGCACCGCTGGTTCGGCGGCTGTTCGACCGAACGCCGCCCGCGTACCTGCTCGGCGGTGCACTGGTGGCGACGGGAGTGGCGTTCGTGCTGCTCTTCCTCTCCCGTTCCCCCGCGGCCGCGTTGCCCGCCGCGGTGCTGATCGGTGTCTTCGGCTCGTCGGCACTGGTCACCGCGCAGACCGCGTTGCAACGCGCCACACCGAACGCAGTTCTGGGCAGGGTCAGCGCGGTGCAGTTCACCGGTGAGGCCGTCGCGACGCTCCTAGGTGCGATAGCGGGTCCGGCGATCGCGCAAGCGGCATCGCTGGACTTCGCCGCCTGCCTGGCATGTGCCGTCACCGTCCTCAGCGGACTGATGGCGGTGGCACTCCTGCCGAAAACGCGTGCCGTGCCGACACCGGTGTGACCCCGGCACCTTCGAGCAGCACGGGAACGGCCCGCGAAGTGCGCAACACCGGGCCCAAGCCAGCTCGCCCGGAAGCACCGCGAGCTCGACGTCCGGAAAGCGCACCAGGGTGTCCTGGGCGAATTCCCTTCGAGGCGGGCCAGTGGCGCGCCGATGCAGAAGTGGCGCCCTGACCGAAGGCGAGGTGGCTGTGCCGTTTGGCAGGCAGGTCTCCTCTGCGGTGACACGCTGGCAGTGCGGAACCAAGACGGTTGTCGGGGTTACCGCTCCTGGCGGAGACAGCTGCGTTGTCCCGCGCCGGGGTGCGTGCGGGCCGGGCTTGCGGTCGGCCTGCTGGGCGGGATCGCGGGTTGGACAGCCTATGACGGATGTCTGGGGACTCGGCCGCCTACCGGGGTCCGGGGGTTCGCCCCAAGCGTGGGGTCTGGGGCTCGCCCTCGAAAACGCCCGAAGGCGACCCGGTTCGCGCCTTCCGCGAACACAGATCGCCCATCGCCTTTGGTCTCCCCGGCGGGAGCACCAAACGATGGGAGCAGGGCTGACCGGCGGTTTCAGGTTGGATACTTGGCGGTGCAGGACAGTTTCGTGTTGGCGTAGTCAGGTGGCGCTCGTGTGTGGTGGCGCGCTGCCGACGTTTCGGTGGTGCAGCAGCACTAAGTCGCGGATGACCGCCGCTTGTAGCAGTCCGATGCGCTCAGCTTCGGCGCCGTCAACGAGGTTGATCTCGAAGACGACGTCCACGGCTTCATGGTGCTGCTGACGGCGGATCCGCTGCCCGGAGTCGGGAGCTGTGTTCATACCGCTCTCCGAGCGCTTCGCGATTTCCTTCAACTCGTGCTGCGACCAGGCAATTCCGGTCTCGATTGCCCCCGGTGGACAGACCAACCGCGACACGTGAGGCGTGTCCTCACGTGCCCACGAGCTGCACAGGACGACGAGCCGGACCCGGAGTACCGGCGCGGCGGCGGCTCAGACGGAGAACAATGCCCAGGTGGTGGCCCATGCCGTCCAGAGACATCCGAACAGCAGCAAGATGCCCAGCGCGGTCCGGTGCCGTACGAGCAGGCCGGCGTAGGCGCGGGCGGTGGCGATCGCTGTGCCGGCCAGCAGTGCGGTGGTGAGCAGGGCGAGCACCTGCAGACTCAGCCACGCCAGCGTTCGGGAAGCGAGGATCGGGCCGAGGGTCTGCGCGTTGGACGCGAGGATCGACACCGCGTACGCGACCGTTGCGAGCACCGAGACAAGACCGGAGCAGGCCAGCAGGCGCGCGAGCAGGCTCGCGGTCTTGGTGGCGCGAGAACGGGGGCCGGTGAACGACCGGCGGTGGGTGACTGTCCACACCAGACTTCCGACGAAGCCGAGAACGAGGGCGGCCAGCACGGTCAGTTGCATCCACGCCGAGGTCCACCAGCCGCGCCCGGGATCGGCGCTGGTCATCGTCTGCGGTGGTGGGGCATCGGCAGAGGAGGCCGGCAGGTTGCCACTGGCTATCTGGTGCACCCAGCCGGTCATGGTGTCGAAGTAGCCGGGTGCGAAGGCGCCACGTGGCGCGCCAGGAGCCGGTGCGGCGCCGAGACGGTCGAATCCATCAGTGGTCGCCCTGCCGTTGTGTGCGCCACCGTGGAGGAAACGGATGGTGACCGAAGGCGACGCGGTCAGTGTGTTGCGCAGTAACGTGGCGCTTTCGGCGGGTGGAACCTGCACGTCGTGCTGTCCCCACAAGGCGAGGGCGGGAATGCGCAGGTCTCGCAACGCGGGTAGCGGATCGAAGCCGGCCGCGGGAAACGCACCCGTCTCACCGAGTAGACGGGCTGTGGGACCGGCGATCGTGCCGGCGAGCGGGCCGGTTTCGCCGCGGTGCCGCAACGTGGTGGCAAGGCTCCAGGTTTGTGACCGCAACGGGCTGAAGGCGGATGCGCCGAGTGTGATCAGGAACGCGACGTCGCTGCTGCGGGACGCCGTGAGCGGTGCGACCCAGGCACCCTCGCTGAATCCCCACAATCCGACCTGGTCCGCGTGCACCCCCGGTGTGCTGCGCAGTGTTTCGACCGCGCCCCGCGCATCGTCAGCGAGCAGTGCGAAATCGCGATGACCGAACGAGTAGCCGATCGTGCGTTTGTCGTAGACCAGCGCCGTGATGCCGGCCGCGGCGAAGGCGCGGGCTTCGTACTGGTATTCCGGGCGTGGTCCCGCGCCGGATCCTCCCACCAGGACGATCCCCGGTGTGGAGGAATGTGGTGTGGCCGGGCCGATCACGGTCCCGTGCAGGACGAGCCCGCCACCGCCGGCGAAGCTGACGTCGGTGCAGCTGAAGCCCGTGCAGTCGAAACCGGTCGCGGCAGTGGCGTGAGCGCTCGGCAGGACCGAGCAGGCCAGCAGGAGCAGGCATGCGACGGTGAATCGGCTACCCCGCCGCAAGGGGGTGGCGTACATGGATGCCCTTTCGGCTCAGGATTTCAGAGCTCGGGGAACCCGAACAGGCGCAGCAGCACCGTCTTCCGGTCATCGCCGATGTCGTCAGTCCCGCCATAACGTTGGACGAGTCGGATGTAGTCCTCGAAAAACTCCCGCAGCAGCGTCAGATCGACACGAATCGTCGCGCGGGAGAACAGGAACGCGTCGGCCCATGCACCGAGGCCGGGGGCCTGCCGTTCGTAGGCGTCATACAGTTCGACCAGCTCGGCAAGGTTG
This sequence comes from Lentzea sp. NPDC004782, assembly GCF_040609115.1. Taxonomy (NCBI): domain Bacteria; kingdom Bacillati; phylum Actinomycetota; class Actinomycetes; order Pseudonocardiales; family Pseudonocardiaceae; genus Lentzea; species Lentzea sp. NPDC004782. The sequence goes on along the minus strand of NZ_JBEXJN010000005.1, from coordinate 165,503 downwards.
TTCCGGGTCATTTCCGCGCTGGCCGCACGCATGTCGTCGGTCTGCTCGGTATAGGCCGGATAGCGGCGGTCACCGGGGACGGCACGCCACCACCGTTGCTTGCCCTGTGCCATTTCCGGGACTTCCTCGATGAGGCCGTGCTTGGCCAACTGGCGCAGGTGATAGCTGGTGAGCCCGGTGCTCTCACCCAGCGCCTGCGCCAGCGAGGTCGCGTTCACCGGCCCACGACGCAACTCGTCCTCGATCCGGCGGCGCAGCGGATGCGCGAGCAACCGCAAGACATCGACGTCGGTGATCACCCGAGGAGGAGGCTGGTCAGCCATGTGTACAACCTAGCCCATGCAAAGACGATTTGCAAAGATGCTTTGCATACTGGAGGCGCAGAACTGGACCGCGATGCGGCAACGCCCGCTCCATGCCGCGATGCGTGTGTTCGGAGGTGCCCCGCCGGTCGCGAGGCTGCCGTGTCGGTGGGAGCAGCCAACAACGTGATCGCACAGCCGTCGACGAGCTGGTGCTGGCGAGATGGCACGAGCCGGACCGATGGTCGGCGATCACGAGGCAGTGCCGTCTGATACGACGAGAGCCTGCTGGAGCCGTGACTGGCCAGCAGGGATGCCGACCGGTCCAGATCACCATCGCCGTGGACGACCTCGCCGCGTCGATCGCCTTCTATCAGGCCGCGTTCGACCTGCGTCACGAGGTAGTCCGCCGCACCGCCGACCTGGCCCCACGACCTTCGGCCTGCTCGTCGACGACCTGGACGCTCGGCACTCGCGGGCGCTGGCCGCCGGAGCCACCGAGGTCGTCGCGCCGCGAGACCGGCAGGGCATGCCTCGCAGTGCGGCCGTCAGAGATCCCGACGGCAACCGGATCTGGCTCTACCAGGGCTGACCAGCCGAACGCACGCCCATGCCGCGGTGACCGCTCGGTCATAGTGATCTCCGATGAGAGCGGCCTCCACGTACGTTGCTCTGGGATCTCTGAATTCGCGCAGTGTCTCCTGAGCCGCTCGCCACAGTGCACGGGCGATAGCGGGACGCCTCGCGTCGGTGAGCATGGTGCCGAGATCGGCCAGGACGACGGCCTCATGGCGGGGATTGCCGCCGGCGCGGCCGAGCATGACGGCGCGACGGAAAGCGCGGACGGCCTTGGGATAGTCGTGCAGATCGCTGTCCGTCCTCAGTTCGGGCGGTGGCAGCGAACGTTGCCACAGGGGATTTGCACACGCTTGGGGCCTCGAAGATGTGCCCACGTCGCGGCGGGCGCCCGACTGCATCGAGGCGCCCGCCGCGTCAGGGACAGCAATGGCGGCCGTCAGCTACACCTCATGGTCACGTGTGCGACCTCGTCGTTGTGAACGCGGAACCAGAGCGTCGTCCTGTTAGGACTCCGCCGCCGGTCGACCGGGTAGTTGCGGTCAGCACCCCCGAGCCAATTGACCGCATGGAAGTAGCCGTAACAACCGGCCGGAAACTTGACGGCGTCCCAGTCCTGGTCCAAAGCGGTGCTTTCACCGGACGAGAGCAGTCGGCGCGGGGAGGGGGTCGGACAACGCATATCCTCAACCTCCCGGGTATTCGCGTCGTTGCCGCACCAGTCTCGCTGCACGATAAAGCCGGGAACTCCCTTCGCATTGTCGTTGATGGTCTGGCTGCACAATGGAAACGCGCAGGTGGATCCGGCCGATGCCGGTTGCGCGGCCACCAACGCCGCCACGGCGAGAAGGAACAAGGTGGTCACCATCGTGACCGCTCGCTTCACAGTTCGGGGCATAAGGCATCTCCTCATCAGTGATCCGACTGCCGTAAGCGGAGCAGCCGCTCGGCCTCGGCCGCCAGCTTCGCCATGTCCGGACATGTCCAGGACAGAGCCAGCCCATCTGACGATGTCACCCAAAGTGTCCACTCGATCACGGAACCGTCTCTACACTGCTCCCCGGACGGCCTGAGGGGACCTGACATGGGAGAAGAGATCACCTGCGCCGCGGCTTTCGGGGAACGCCTGCGCGAGCTGCGCGGGGCGTTGACACAGCAGGCGGTGGCCAGACGGTCGGTGTCCGGCCGGGAGGCGCTGACCCGGCAACGGGTGTCCTACATCGAGAACGGCCAGCTGCCCACCGAAGGTCAGTTGCGCTGTTACCTCCAGGGCATCGGTAGGACCGAGCTGGTTGACGAGCTCGACATCATCCGCCGCGCATTGCAGAACTCACCGGCGGACAAACCCGAGCCCAGGCAACGGTGGTGGTTCGTGGTGCTCGCCGCAGCCGTAGCACTCGTTTCGGTGGGAACGGCGATAGCCGCCTTAGAACTCAACAAGACGTCCGCTCCGGTGGCTGCGATCGGTGAGTGCGCACCCAATTATGTGTGTTTCTGGGCCGAGCCCAACTTCGGTGGGCAGAAGATCCAGCTCGACCCGGTCTGGTATTCCGAGCCGCACTGCGAGGTTCTGCCTTTCGAAGCTCGCTCGGAAATGAACAGCAGTAAGGAACGACAGTTCGGCTTCGTCAGCAAGGACTGCACCGGCTCACACACCGTGCTGAACCACCTGGGCGGCTCCGAGCGGTCCATCTCGGTGCATTCCTACCAGCACAGCTGAGACCGTCAGAACGCGAACCACGGCGAGGACACCGAGAGGATCGCCGACTTGACCGCGGCGACCACCGGCGTTCACCCCTTGTCGAACATCCGATCTGCGGCGAAGCGCACTCGTCTGCCGCAGGTCGCTCGCTACTGCCGACGATCGTGAGATGCCTGTGGCCGGCGTTTTTGGAGTTTGACTTGCGGCGGTGACCGGTCCAGTGATCGGGTCTCGCGATGCTGTCGAGATGCAGGGACCACAACACCACTTCGGTTGGCACCTCTCAAGGCAGCGAAGCAGCCGCACGACTCCGCGAGCCGCCTGGGCAACCCGTTCCGCAGGTGAGGGTTCGTATCCAGCCGCCGAGGTCACGGAGCGAGGAACGGGACGCTGCCGGGGGAGCGGTCAGGTCGTAGCCCTCGCCACGCTGCCCGAGCAAGGAGACGCCCAACCATGACCAGCCTCAACGATGCCGTTGCGCGGCACACCGCAGCCCGACAGGCCCGCCACCAGGCCACCACCGTCGAACTCGAGGCGGAAGACGCCATGATCGCAGCAGCGTGGCAGGCATGGAACGAACGGGGTATCGACGGCCGGGGCCTGCTCGCCCTCTGCGAAGAGATCCGCAACTCCGAGATCGCCGGGTAGGGCTCGCGGTGGGCCAAGCGCATTCCCTTCGACGTGTCGATCCTCAAGTGCATGGTGCTCAACCTCCCGGACCGAGATGATCAGTCGTGGAAGGGCGACACCGGATTCGACGGCGTTGGCCTCATGATGCTTGCCCGGCAAGGGCGCCACCGTCGCCTACGTCCTGCTCGACAACGGTGTGAACCCCGCGCATGTCGGCTACTCGACCAATTTCCGCAACGCGCTGCGCAAACTTCACTGCGACGGCTACGCCTGGCAGGCCTGGCTGTGTGAGGACGAGGCTGCCGCGTTGGCGAAGCGTGCACAGTTGATCAAAGAGCACGGCCGGTCGAACATCGCCGTCCGTGCCGCCACCGACCAGCCGCATCGGTACGCCGCTGGAGTCAGCCGTTGAGACTGGTTAGCCCGCGTACTCATTAGCCCTGTGTTCTCGGTGGCCATAGCGTTGAATGATCGGCATCAGTCTTGCTGACGGAGCAACCCGAGGACCCGTTGCACCCGGCCGCAATCACCTGCACCTCTTCTGTGACTCGTCCCGCACGGCGAGGGGCCGCCGTGGGGACCGGCCGCCGGACGTGTCGCCATTAGCCAAAGCGGCTGGTACTCACACCTGGTAGGTGCCTTCGAGTACCAGCCGCCCGGCTGTTGATGTTGCCCGTGTTTTGTGTGCCCCCGGCAGGGCACACAGCAGATGGGAACAGCTCCGACCAGGGGTTTCCTGAGGGGGCGTCTGGTTGTCGAGCACCGGGTGTCACTCGATAGGTGTATCGGGGCGGCTTCGGTTGAGCCTATGGCAGCAGGCGATCAGTCATGATCAGGCGATCTTGTCTGGGTCGAGTGATGTCCGCACGGCTGCAGTCCTGCGACCGACGACCCTGCTTGGTGTTGAAATCCGCACCCCGTACTTGTTCAGCTCGAACGCGTCGTGCTGCACGGCGTGCCCGGCCAGTCCTGCCGTTGTGAAGCGGCCCCGCCGGGTGCGTCACCACCGCGGCGGGGCCTTGATCCCACCCTGTAAGGAGGGCAAGGACCCATGAGCGACGCTACAGAAACCGCACGTTCAGTCGAGACTGGGCGCCTGCCGGACGGTGGAGCGACGAAGTGCGAGTCAGACGCGACAACGATCATTCGGGCAGTGACTGCGATCATGGCGACTGTTGTCGGCCTGACCTTCATGTTCGGCTTCGGTAACGTCCTCAGCCTCGCGCTCCGGCTCGGTGTACCCGTCTGGGTTGCGCCGCTCGTTGCTCCTGCGGTTGATCTTTCCATCCTCGGGCTTTTGCTCGGCACGCGGCACCTGGCGCTCACCGGGGCGTCGCCAGGCGTGCTGCGGCCGGCTCGCCGACTGCTGATCTTCGCGAGCGTGGTCACCCTTGCCCTGAACGTTGCAGAGCCTCTCGTTGCCGGCGAGTACGGGAAGGCGGCATTCGACGCGGTGGGACCGCTTCTGCTGATCGGCTGGTCAGAGGTCGGTCCTGGTCTCCTGCAAGCGATCAGCTCAACGAGTCGAGTGAGGCTTGTGTTCGATGCTGATCGGTCGGCGCCGCTCGCCACTGAGAAGTCGGGCGTCGGCACGCCCGAGCCGCAGCCCCACCTCCAGGAGGAGGCGGTTGTTCCGCATGTTGACCGGCAGACACGTGGCAGGCGAGCGCCGGAAGACCTTCTGGTCCGGGCGCGGCGAGAGGATGCAACTCATCGGGCAGCTCATCAGAAGCCGATCTCGGCTGAGACCTTGCGTATTCGGCTCGGTGTGGGTGCTGCTCGGGCCCGACGGCTCGTCAAGATCGTCCGTTCTGAGTTCGACGAGCAGGCCCAAGAACTCGAATGCGATGTTGCGCGAGAGACACGCGGTGAGACGATCGTGGCAGCCTGAAGTTGTCGATGCCTGCAGCTGCGGCTCTCGAACAGATTGAAGGACAGATCCCACTGTCAGTGCGCGGCGAGTTCGAGTAAAGCGAGGCAGGGTGGACCCTCGTGATCGTTGATGATCACCACCATCGCTGAGGCGCTACTCCGCGGGTCGTGCTTCGTGCGCGAGCTTTAGGGCGGCGCGCTCGGCCTGTACGGCGGACCGGTCGGGGACGCTGGGCGCACCGGTGCCGGTGACACCTCAATGAAGCGCGGTTCGCGAGCGAACCGCGATGGGCCTGTGGCTGGGGCGCTGCCCCCAGGCCTACGAACCTCAATGAAGGGTGGTTCGTGAGCGAACCGCGATCGATCATCCTGCCGTTGGGAACGCACAGCGACACCTACACCAGACCTTAATGAAGGGCGGTTCGCGAGTGAACCGCGATGACGTTCCATGTTCCGCACGCGGGGGACGGTTACGCACCTCTATGAAGGGCGGTTCGCCCGCGAACCGCGATAGGACCTCATGGGCGTTGACTGGCCGGTGCTCCAGTTCGCACCTTAATGAAGGGCGGTTCGCGAGCGAACCGCGATCAACGTCGCCGATGACTTTCTGGACACGCTCAACGAACCTCAATGAAGGGCGGTTCGCTCGCGAACCGCGATCATCTCCGACACGTGTCTGGCGATCCGGGCGCCGAAACCTCAATGAAGGACGGTTCGCGAGCGAACCGCGATCTCGTCACGCTCGGTCTTCACGATGTCGGCGGCGTAGGCACCTCAATGAAGGGCGGTCCGGGTGGACCGCGATTGCCATCAAGATCATCTGCGGACAGACGTCTCGCTAACCTCTATGAAGGGGTGCGGCTGCCGTACTGCGACTGGGGCTCACCTGTCTGGCTGCCGACCGTCGGTGATGCTACACGTCGCGCGTCTCAATCGTGACCTTCGATCCCCTGCGGCAGTGGGGTGGCGCCTGCTGCAACTAGTAGCGCGAGGTGTGTCAAATCAGAAGAAGTGAGGCAAACGGGTGACGGACATTGAGTGGGTGTGCGGCTGAGCCATAGCGTCTGAGGCGTCGGGGCGCGTTCCACCGAGACGAGGAGCAGGCGATGAGGCACGTGGAGTCCGATGGCCGCCACAAGGGGACGGTGGGAACCCTGGGCCAGGTGCCCCGCCGATGCACCACGGAGAAGCTGCTGCTCACGCTTCGCTGGAGTGTTGCTACGTCGCAGGAGCGGCGGGTAATTCTGCGCCAGGAGCGGCTGCGCAGGGCGCAGATCGAAGGGTGGCACGCAGCGTTGCTGCGCGGTGAGTTGGGGGCTCGATGGGAAAGGGAGTGCGTGGCGTCTCTCCGTACGAACCGCGCTCAGGCCGAGCAACTGGCCGCAGGGGTCAAACGAGTCGCCTTCAGCCTCGACCGGATGCGCGAAACCCAGGCGTCGGCGCACGCCGCGGTGGCGTCGGTACTTGACCAGTTGGGGTGACGCAAATGGAGGTGGCCTGGGGGCCTGCGCGTGCCTGTTGTGCCTCGTGAATGATCGTTTGGTGGTGTATCGGTCGCGACGGAGCGGTCACTCGATCGGATGACAGTTCGGGTCTCTGTCGACGGATTGGCCTGTTTTTGTCAGAGGGCGTCCCTATGGTCCGCCGCGTTACGTGATCGCGAGAAGGGATGTCGTCTGTGACCGCGTTGTTGACGGTGGAGCGGTTGGTGCAGGCCGTGTCGCCGGGCGGGCCGAGTTGTCTGAGTTCGACGACGGAGCTGGCGCCGGCGGGTGGGCCGCAGTGTGCGATCGCCCCGGCCAAGTTCGCGATGCCGCGGTCCGCGTTGGGGACCTATGCCTATGAACGCCGTTACCTCGATGGGGAACTTCGGCAGGCGGTGATCGTGGACTCGAAGCAGAGCCAGCTCAACCGGGCCGAAACAGCGTTGCAGCAGGCCATTGACGATGGGCATCCGCTGCTGGGGCGGTTGCCACGGGTAGAGGTGACCTACCAGCGTGGAGATACGGCTGAGCGCCACACGGATTTGACGCTGCCGCACCGGGTGTTCGACGCGCACATCCGTGCTGGCACGGTGGAGGGCGACGCGGTGACCGCGGTGCCGGTGTACCGGGCGGCGCGGGACGCGACCGCCGCTGCCGCGCGGGCGTTGCTGGAGCTGAGTCCGATCACGTTGGTGTATGGCGGATGGGACTCCAGCCGTGCCGCCCGGCAGGGGCGGTGGCGCAGCGTGCTGGTCGGCGAGGTGCTGGGGTTTTGCGACACCATCGAGACCCCGAAGCGGGGCGGGGCGCGGGTGGACGGGGTGGGTATGCGGATCAGCCTGCCCGGTCCGGTGCTCGCCGAGATCGCTGAGACGCAGCGTGCGGAGCTCAGCGGCAAGACCTACGACAAGGTGATCAAGGAAGCGGGCAAGCTCGCCAAGGGGGCGACGGTGTCGGCGTCGATGCTGGGGTTGGGGGGAATTCCGCCGACGCTGGAGCAGTTGGCCGGGGTGGCGTGTGACCGGATCATCCGCTCGCATGTGCTGTCGTTCGCGGCGTTGCGGCAGCTGCGATTCGGTGCTGGTCCCGAAGGAGATGCGGCGTGCCGGGCGGTGCTGGCGGCGTTGGCGCTCAACGGGTTGGCGCGGTCGGATGCGGAATTGTGCTTGCGCGCCAACTGCGATCTGATCGAGGCCGGTCCGACGGTGGTGCGGATCGATCAGCGTGGCGGGCGGACAGAGGAGCTGGCGCCGCTGGATATCGCTGGCGCGGACCGGTTGCTGGCCGAGGCGCTGGCGGTGGCCGAATCGGCGGCCGGGTTGCGCTGGGACGGGGTGGCGCTGCGGGTGGCCGGAAATCCCGGCATCGTGGCCGGTGCGGTCGATGACGCCGACGGCGGCGAGGGATCCCAGTGAGTTTCGCGATCATCGCTGATCTGCCGCTGGGCGTGTATCGGGGGCATGTCGGCGAGGGGGATCTGGACGTGGTGGTCTCGCCGGCCCGTCTGCACGCGGCGCTGGTGTGCGCGGCGGCGGCTGGCCCGCGCGCGGTGCAGGAGGGTGGCCGGTTGCTGCCGTGCGCGCAGGACGATGCGGCGTTGCGGTGGTTGGAGCTGCATCCGCCCGATGGCATCCGGCTGCCCCGCCGCTGGGTGAACACCACCGCGGCGGTGGCGTTTCGTGACGAGGGGCTGCTGAAGAAGTCGAAGTCCGGGTGGGCGGTGAAGAAGAACGGCAAACCGGCCGCCGTGTCGGTGGCCGCGGACGGGGTGTTTGCCTGGGTCTGGCGTGAGGCCCCGCCGCCACCGGTGCGGGCGGCGCTGACGGAGCTGTGCGCGGATGTGTCGCATCTGGGCATGGCCGAATGCCCTGCGCGGGTGTGGACCGGCACTGGTGAGGCGGTGCAGCCCAGCCACGTGTGGGACACCGAGGCCTCCTTGTTCAGCGGCTCTGGCGCGGGGGTGGACGTGGTGGCGCCAGCGCCGGGCCGGGGTGCGGTGCTGGCCGCCGGGCACGCTGCCATGGTGGCGGCTGTGCCGTCGGTGAAGGCGGACGCGATCAAGACCGACGAGCAGAGCGTGCGCGCCCCGGTCGACGGCGAGTCGCTGCAGTTGCTGCGTTACGTTCCCTGCGGCGGCCCGGTCTCGACGGCGCCGTGGAGCACGGTGTGGCTGGCGCCGTTGGACAAGCCGGTCGAGCCGGACGAGCGTGTCGCGTGGGCGGTGGCAGTGCATCGCGCGTTGATCAGCATCATCGGTGACGGTGCACCTGGTGTGGTCACCGGCGCGTATCCGCGGGGTGTGCCGCGCCCGGCCAACCGGATCGCGATCCAGTTCCTCGATGTGGGGATGCCGTTCGCGTGCGCCACGAGTGCGCCCTCGACAGTGGCGGTGCTGCTGCCGTCGGACGCCGCCGAGATGGACGTGCGGGTGATCGGGGAGGCGCTGGCGCGCTTGCGGGTCATCCGGCTGCCTGGTGGCGAGCAGCGCGCGGTGGTTGGCCAGATCGAGGTCACCGCGGGCGAGGACTTCTGGCACCCGCCCAGGCCGGGCCTTCGCCGGTGGTGGATCACGGCGCCGGCCGCGGTCGCCGACAACCGTCCGCCTCGTGGCGCGTGGTCGGTCGCGGACACGGTGGCAGCCTCGGTCGGGTTGGTGTGGCGGGACATGTTCCCGGTCACCGGGCGCAGCGACGCCCGCTACCGCGCCCTGGCCCAGGCCGTGGGCGAGCGTGGCGTGCGGGTCAGCTGGGCGTCCCTGATCACCAGCGGAAATCTGCGCCGGTTCGTGCACAAGGTCCAGCCTGGCGCGGTGGTGCAGCCGTATCGGGCGTTGCTGTCGTTGGGCAGCGTGGCGGGCGAGCGGACGCTGGTCGCGATCGGGCAAAGCCGCCACCTGGGCGGCGGCCTGCTCACCCCGGTCGACCTGCCTGCCGAGGAGGCAGCCCAGTGAGTTTGGTACGTGAGGATTTTGCCGCGTTCTTCGACTGTGTCCACGGCTCGCAGGGGTACAAGCCGTTTGCGTGGCAGTGGCGGCTGCTGGACCAGGTGCTGGACACCGGCCGGTGGCCGGACCGGATCGACGCGCCGACCGGGGCGGGCAAGACCGCGGTGATCGACGTGCACGTGTTCGCGGTGGCACTGATGGCCAGCGGGCATCCGGTTCGGGTGCCGCGCCGGCTGGCACTGGTGGTCGGCCGCCGGGCGCTGGTCGACGACCAGTACGAGCACGCCCGCACGGTGGCCCGGCTGCTGGCCGATCCAGCCCGGCCCGAGGTGCTGGGGCAGGTAGCGGCGGCGCTGGCCACGTTGCGCTGGCAGGGCGAGCAGGGATCGCCGCTGCTGGTGGGCCGGTTGCGGGGCGGCATTCCCGCGTCTCGCGCGTGGCGCGATGATCCGGCGGCGTGCGCGGTGCTGTGCTGCACCCCGGACATGTGGGGCAGCCGAATCCTGCTCCGCGGCTACGGCACCAGCCGCCTGGCACGCCCGCGCGAGGCTGGTCTGCTGGCGTTCGACAGCGTGCTGGTCGTCGATGAGGCCCACCTGTCCGGCCAGCTGTTGACCACTGCGCGCCGCGTCGCGGCCCTTGTCGACGTCGCCCAGGTGCGGGTGGGCCCAGCGGGGTTGCAGGTGGTGGAGACCACCGCTACCCCAGGCACGAGCACGGCCGCCGGGGTCACAGTCGGGGTCGAGGCCGAGGACCTCGACCACCCCGATGACGATGACGGGACACTGGCACGGCGGATGCGGACCGCCAAACCGGTGCGCACGCTGAGCATGCCGGTCTGGCCGGTGCCGGACACGGGGCCGAAACGCGTGGCCGCCATCCAGACCCTGGCTGACGCGGTGCTCGCTCTGCGGGAGGAATTCGGCCCCACCGTGGGATGTTGGGTCAATACCGTGGGTGTCGCGGTCGCGGTCAACACCGAACTGACCCGCCGGGGCCTGAACACTGTCCTGGTGTGCGGCCGGATGCGCCCGCACGACCTGGACCGGCTCACCCACTCGGGAGTGCTGACCGCGCAAGGAGATTCCTCGACCGACGCGATCATCAGCACCCAGACCACCGAAGTGGGCGCGGACCTGGACCTGTCGGCGGGCCTGAGCGAACTGGCCCCCGGCACCGCGCTGGCGCAGCGCGCCGGGCGAGTCAACCGCAGGGGACAGCGCAACGAGACGGCCTTCACGATCGCGATACCCGCCACGGGCGTGTCCGGCAAGACAATGTCCGGCCCGTACCATCCCGACGAACTCTCCAGGGCCGCCGACTGGATCGCGGGTCTGACCGACATCGCCCCGTGGCCGCTGCGCACGACCCCGCCACCCAAGCCTTACCCGCAGCGGGATCTGTTGCAGCGCTTGGAACTGGCCGATACCTGGCAGCTGGCGCGCACCAACGATGAACTGTTCGCCGAACTGGATCTGGATCTGTGGCTGGCCGAGGACTTCGACGACGATCTCGACGTCGGCATCGTGGTCCGCGCGGACGTGCCCGCCGACCCGCAGGACGCGGTCGCGCTCGTCGGCGCGCTGCCGCCTCGCGCCCACGAGGTGTTCCCGACCGCGATCCACCTGGCACGCCAGGCCGTGCAGGCCCTGCTGCCGACCAGGGACACCCTGGGGCGGGTGCCGAGCGTGGTGCGGGTGCGCGGAGAGGACATCTATGCCCCCGACCACACCGACCCGGAATCCACTATGGACATCCGTGCCGGGGATGTGTTCGTCGTCGACGAGACCGCCGCGATCTTCCAGTCCGGGGTGGTGCGCCCAGATGGGCGTGAGACCAGCACGGACGTGCTGGATGACCACGACACACCCGGACCGGGCCAGGTGGTGATCCGCATCGGCGCCGGATCCACGCTGCCGCCCAACGACCACACCGCCACAGTCCTGACGGTGATCGGCCAGGCCATGGCCGAGGAGGACACCCAGCTAGCCCACAAGGCCGTGGCCACGGTGCTGGACGGGATCGCCTACCCGCGGCCGGCGATGCTGGCCGCCGCGATCGAGCTGCTGCGGGGCAAGGCTGGGCAGTGCGAGGTACTGCTGTACCCGGACACGCTGGAAGAGCAACCGCCGACCCGAGTGGTCGTGCGGGACTTGCGCACGGCCGTGCGGGACGAGCGGATCCGGCAGAGCTGGACCCCCTCCCACGAGGTGCGGCTCACCGACCACAGCACTGCGGTGGCCACGCGCGGGAAGAAACTGGCCGAGGCCCTGGGGATCGCACCGCAACTGCACGAGGTGCTGTGGCTGGCTGGTTTGCACCATGACGATGGGAAGATCGACGACCGTTGGCAGCGCTGGCTGGGCATCGATCTCACCCTGGACGAGCCGCTGGCCAAGAGCGGCTGCACGACCCTCACCCAGCGACGGCAACGGCGACGAAGCGGCCTGCCGCTGGGCTGGCGGCACGAACAGCTGTCAGTGCTGCACTGCTGGCCCCACCTGCAGCACCTGGCCGCCCACGAGCGGGACATGATCGCCCGGCTGGTTGGCACCAGCCACGGGCACGGCCGGCACAGTTTCCCCCACACCGCGACCGAGCTACTGCCGCCACACACCACCGATACCGGGCTGGCGCGGTGGCTGTTCGACGAGGGCGGCTGGGACACCCTGATCGAGGACACGCACGCGCGGTGGGGTGTGTGGGGATGCGCCCTGCTGGAAGCGGTGCTGCGCGCCGCCGACGCCCAGGTCTCCGGGGAGGGCTCGTGAACCCCATCGTGCTCAACACCGCCGACCCGCAGGTGTTGTTGTCGCACATGACCTTCTACGGCCTGGCCGCCATCCTCAACGACACCGGGCACACCGATGTGCGGATGTCGTGGACAGCGGGGATGCAGTCGCGTCCACAGCTGTCAGCCACGGGCCTCACCTGGCAGCAGATCGGCGAGACCGTCCGCGCGCACGCCGCGCACCAAGCCGCACCCGAAGGATGGCTCGCGCAGAACATCGTGCTGCGCGGCAGCCCGCGCGGTGTGATGAGCCCGCGGATCACCCCCATCCCCGACCAGCAATGGCCCGAGATGCAGACCAGCAGGCACACCGTGCTCGACTACCTCACCCGGCACCGACGTCAACTGGACCTGCGGCTCATCGCCGCGCTCGGCGAACCCAGCTACTGGCGGCGTAACCACAAAGGCGAACGACTGCAGGACGACGGGGCCAGCCGCCTGGAAATGCAGGCCCGCAACCAAGGCTCCGAGATCGTCGCCACCAAGCTCCGCAAGCTCGCCGAGACCATCGGCAGCTGGCCGACGGAGCACGTCATCGAGGGTCTATCCGGGGTCGCTGTCCGCGACGACATCAACCGCAACAAGCACGACAGCCGTACACCGACCGGCTTCACCGGCCCCGGTCCCACCGACAACGCGGTCGCCTGGTGTGCCTTGTGGGGAATCTCCCAATTCCCCCTGGCCCACCAGATCACACACACCTCGGTGACCACGGGGCATCTGGGCGCCGCGACCTCAGGCTGGTTCTACGTGCCCGTCTGGAATGGACAGTGGCTGCCCGCCCGCCTGCGCACCGTGCTCGCCTCAAAAGCGTTGCGAGAGGTCGCCGGTGACGGGCTACACGCCAACACGAACCATCCACCGGTGGCCCACGACACCGCACGCCGATCTATGACCGCCCAGGGCGTGACGGCGGTCGTACGCTTTCCGGTCCACCGGTTCGGCAGCGACAACGCGCCTGAACGCCGCGCCCAACGCGGCCAAATCCTGCCCTGCCGCTAACCACACCGAACCAACATGTGCGTATGTGCTGCGGGGGTTCCCTGCTCCGAGGAGCAGGGAACCCCCGCAGCAACAGCGCCAGCGGACGTAACCACGACGAGGCGCGGCGGCGGTGGCGTCCGGCTGTGGGCGGCTACCTCAACGAAGAGCGGTTCGCGAGCGAACCGCAATCGTCGCGTTGTCGTCCCACTGGTCAACGATTCGGATACCTCAATGAAGGGCGGCGGTTCGCGAGCGAACCGCAATCACTCACACTGGCGCTGGCCAAACGGTCGCCATCGTTGGCGCTCCTCAATGAAGGGCGGTTCGTGAGCAAACCGCAATAACTATCTACGCCGTGCGGGTCTGTACCTCGATTCCGAGGCCTCAATGAAGGGCAGTTCACGAGCGAACCGCAATGCGCGCACCGGGCACTCGACAACCCGGCCGACGCGATGGAACCTCAATGAAGGGCGGTTCGCGAGCGAACCGCAATCGGCTAACCGGTCGGACTGCTGGCGATCACCATCGGCCAACCTTAATGAAGGGCGGCTCGCAAACGAACCGCAATTCGGACGTCACGCTGATGATCCTCGGCGACCTGAAGCCGGATCCCCAATGAAGGGCGGTTCGCGAGCGAACCGCAATGGGGTCGCCATCCTACCGCCTGTGACCTCGGCGAACAGGACGCTCTGCAAAGGGTACGCAGTCGGAGGCAGCGGGTGGACAGGCGTGGGTCTGGCTCGCTGGAGGGAATGCCCGCTGAGCTGCTGCTTCGCGGCGCGAGAGGTCCACGCCTGGACCACGGCGCCCGCAGCCGCGGCTCTCGAACAGATTGAAGGGCGGATCGCAGTCAGTGCGCGGCGAGGTCGAGTACAGCGAGGCAGAGTGGACCTTCGTGGTTGGTGAAGGGGTTGTGCACGACGGTGTCCGGGGACGCGGATTCCAGGACGTGGATGGCCGTTGCCGCGTCCGGCTGCGGCAGGGCACCCGCTTGGCGCAGTACCACGGCGAAGAGGTACGTACGTTGCAGCGGTTGCAGTTCCAGGTATGCGTGGGCAATCGGATCCCAAGGAGCCGCCATTATGGGGCTGTTCTCACGGATCCCCATTGGTTCTCGTAGGGCGGCTTGGAACGCTTCGACGGCGTCTGTGTCCACACGCAGCCGTCGCATCAGCGGCTTGGTGAACATGGGCAGGTACCAGTCCGACATGCCCATCCGAATTCGGGTGTGAACGCGGGTCGCTAGGGCTGGCAGATCTTGCGGTTCGGCTGCACCGAAGGCGATGCCCAGCGTGTCGTTCCAGCCTCGGTGCCCACGAGTTGCGGGGTCTGTGTCGAACCACGTTTCGAGGTCTCGGAGCGCGGCAACAGCCAAGCTGTCCGTTGGAAACAGCTGGGTGTAGGCAGCTAGCTCTGCGCTCGGATAGATGTGGCCTGACTGGGTGTCGAGGGCATCCTCGGCGAGGATGGCCTTGAACACCGCGTCGGGCATATTCCAGCTGTCTAGGTCCAGCACCGAGTCGAAGAGCTGGTCGTGCCGGAGGTGCGTTGTGTGGCCGAGTTTTGGTACGAGTGCACGGAGGACTCCTTGGTCACCCCTATTCTCTTCTTTGACCCACAAGAGGAAGTTGCGATCTTCGCGGAGCGTGGCATCACTGTCGGCCTCGTGACGGAGCATCTCGGCGATGGCGGGGTACCGGGAAGCGACTGTCGCGAGCGCGGACATGACGTGGCGCCGTTGCTCGCTGGCCGATCGACGCTGACTGTCGGACTTCCCGTTCAGACGCTCGAAGATGTCGGCGCCGAAGTGATCACACAACCGGTCCCAGTTCTCGGCGACGAGGTCTACGAGGATCTGATCCACTTCACCGGATAGGACATCGAGTTTGACGCCGGGCGTGCCTGGATGGCCGATCGTTTCCTCGATGCCGTCAATCAGTGCGAGGTCACCGAGCATGAGCATGCCGATCCACGCCAGTTGCCGGCGCTCTTCGAGTTCAGGGCCGTAGGTGCACAGGTCCCGCTTGATCTCTCCGCGCAGCCATTCCATCTCGGACGTGAGTGTGTCGGAGCCCGCTAGGTCGTTGTGGGACTGCTGGTTACGCGTGATCGCTTGGATGAGCCCGATGAAGGCGTTCCTGCGAACCTCCGTGTCCGGCTCGTTCTTCCATTCCGCCATGACGTCGATGAGGTCGGCCGCTGCGAGTGAACTGCGTGCGAGTTCAAACGCCAGGACTTCGCGCAGCTCTGGCTCGATGTGCTTGAGGAGGTTGAGGGTCTTGTCGACGATCTGGAGGGAGGCTTCGTCGGTCCTGCCGCAGTACGCCCTGAGGATTGCGGCTGGAATGGTGTCTGGAATACCTGAAGTGATGGGCCTTGGGTCGTGGATGAGCTTGTCGGCGAACTCCTGGACAGCTGGCTGCCCAGGCCAGGCGGTGATGACCGCTGGGACGTGCCACATCAAGATGTGCGGGCTCACGTCCGTGCACAGCGCTGCCAGTTCGGCTGGGTCATAGCTGGCAAGCACCTCTCGCATGGCGTCGGCTTCAGCATTCGGCTCCCTGACGGCATTCTCGAACCGCTTCCAGGCATCGGCTATGGCTTCGGCCACGACGACGCGATTCGCGCTCGGACTACCTGGATCGGGCTGGCGCAGCAGGGATACCAGGACGGCGAAGCCCTCGGTTGGACCGAGTACGTCGACGGCTACGCCGGCCATAGGCGCGGCCTGCGCAAAGTCGCCGCGGAGCCGGCTGACGAGGACTGTCTGGACGTGCTCGTCGTCTGCGTACCGCTCGACGAGCGTGCGGGCCGCGGCGTATGGCCGCATGCTGTCCAGACCTTGCAACAGCACCGTCCGTGCGTCGGCGGGTGGCAATGTGGTGGCGAGATCAGTGACGCAGTGTGCTGTGAAATCCTGCACTTTGCTGTCCACATAGGAGCGGAGCGTCCGTGCGAATTCCGGGTCGTCGCTCCACTGCTCCGGGATCATGCCGACGTTGTACAAGATCAGGCCGCGTTCCTCCGGGTGCGCGAGCTCTGCGGCCACCCAGTCCTTGAAGCGGCTATCCCCGGTGAAAGCGTTGCAGGCCAAGGCCCAGGCGAGACCACGGTCGCCGCCATTTCGGCCGTTCGTCGTCAAGGTCTCCAATGCGAAGTCGGCCGCTCGCGCATCGCCGGTGGCGGCGATGTTGACGAGGTCCGCTCCGGGCCATGGTCCGGAGCGTAGGCCTTCCTGGTGAAGCAATGACAGCAGCCAGTCGCGTTCGTCCGGCCGGAACAGTGCGGCATCACCATGCGTACTGCCGCGTTGCAGCATGTGCAGGCCAACAAGCCGGAGGGACATGGATGGCTGACGACGTGCCCAGTCGATCAACCGTGTGGTTTCGGATGCGTCAGCCCAGCCTTTGCCGAGAGCGAGGATGGCAGCGGCCTGGGTCGCTGAGGACGGTCCGGTCTCGGTGAACGCCACCAGCCGCTCCAGCAGGCGCTGCTGGCCACCGAACCGATGTGCGATGGCCAGCGCCGCATGGACCTTCACGTTGTCTTCGGGATGTCGAAGACCCCAGGCCAGGTACTCGGCAGCGACGTCGTCGGCGATGGCGAGATCGCGCAGCGCCCACATGGTCGGTGACGGGTCCGGACGGGGCGCGGTCAGCCACCGCTTCATGATCGGCAGCAGGTGGGTCCGCGCGATGTGGCTCGCGAGCGTGCCGGCAAGCGCCGTGATGAGGTTCGCCCGATGGCGCAGCGACGGATGGGTCTCCACCCGTTC
This sequence comes from Lentzea sp. NPDC004782, assembly GCF_040609115.1. Lineage (NCBI taxonomy): Bacteria > Bacillati > Actinomycetota > Actinomycetes > Pseudonocardiales > Pseudonocardiaceae > Lentzea > Lentzea sp. NPDC004782. The sequence goes on along the minus strand of NZ_JBEXJN010000005.1, from coordinate 148,443 downwards.
GACGAGCCTGTTGAGGTAACCGGTCTGGGATCTCGGGGTCAGCTTGACACCGGCGGCGAGCGCCTCGGCGAGCAGCTCGTATCCGTCAATGTCTGCCCATCGTTGGCTGCCCGTGTCAAGGGCTGCGGTAAGCAGTGGCTCCGTGGCGTGAGAGCTGACCTGCGCAGTCAGCAGCGCGAGGAGGACATCTCGCCAGGCTGGATCATGTACGAACCTCTGCATGGCCTCGACCTGTGCTTCGGTAGCCAGGGTGGCGAGATACTGGCCGGCGAGGTGGTCGAGCACCACTCGATGCAGGAAGCCGACGGAACCCCCGCCGTGCGACACGATCAGCCCGAACTCGTCTTCTGCCATGGCGAGCACAGCGTCGGCAATCCTGCGGGCCTCGGCTTGCTGATAGCCCAGGACGGTGTCGTCGGTCATCGACTCGACGATGAGCGTGCGCATCTCCGGCTTGGTGACAGTGCCGGACGGATCCTTGACACGAAGACGGTAGGCCACGGCGCCGAACAACGCGGTCACCTCGGTGGCCGGCAACACCGCCCCTCTGGCGTGTGAGGCACGTTGCCGCATCTGGGGATGCTTTTCGAGGAGCAACTCGACAAGCCGAGCGTAGATCTTGAACCGTTGACGGGGCAGGGGCTCGCCTTGCCACGTCGCGGCCAGCAACGTCAGGAACAGCGGAGACCTGGAAAGCTCAGCCAGTTCCGGGATGGCGTCCAGTTGGTCAAGGAACGGCTCGACGCCGACCGTCCACATCGACAGGCCTATCGGAGAGGCTTCCGACTGCGTGACAGGCTGAAGGATTTCGGCCACGATCGTCCAGCGCTGCCGATCGGTCAGCGGGGTGATCTCAGCCTGAGCCCAAGGACGCCTCCAATTGAGCCGGTCAACCGCATAAGGGCGTGTGGAGAGAATCGCTGACGCGCTGGTGCGACCAAGGAACGCTTCAAGGATCCCGAGGGCGCGTTCGGCTGCGCCGACGTCGCTCCATTCATCGACGCCGTCAACGAGCAGCAGCAAACGATCGTCCCGCAGGGCGAGCTTGACCAGCGGCCAAAGGTGGGTGGCGCTCTGCGACCTCAGCCAGGCTTCCGCAGCCGAAACAAGCGAGTTCTCCGTAGATGCTTCAAGGTGGCGGCACAGGAACCCGAACGGCAGCCAGATCGGCAGGTCAGTGGCATGTTCCCGTTGCAATGCGATCGACTGCGGTTGGGACGACAGCAGGTCCGTTGCCACAAACCGCAAGAGACTGGACTTCCCCGCTCCCGGACGGCCGATCAGCAGTCGGTACTTACCACCAGCCAGCCACTCGTCAGCCGCAACGGCGCCAACCGTCGCTGACGCGCCCTGGCTTCTCGGCTTGATCAGCTGGCGGGCAGATCTGAGGGACTGCCGTCGGGCGCCCAGCCGCGAGGCGATGACGGTGTGCCCATCACCGGAGCTTTCCGCCGAGCGTTGATTTTCAACGGGCGGCTCAGACCGCTCGGCGTCGATCACCTCGGCCCGTTGGCGGTTAGGGTCGACGTCCAGGATGACGAACTCGCCATCGGGCTCGGGGTTCTCAGCCAGGTGGACCCCGCCCTGGGCAGAGAAGACGGCGTGGTACAGGTCGCGAAGCCCTGCACGGAGGTCTCTGCTGTCCTGGTGCGACAGGTTGTTCGCAAGGGCTTCGGCTGCCTCTGAGCCACAGAAGCGCTCTACCCAAGGGCGGCCGAAGAAGTCATCGACAATGCGGGGCTGATCCTTCAGCAGGCTGGAGACCTCCTGCACACCCCACGGAACGAAGGTGATCTTAAGTTTGGCCAGACGTTCGGTCTGCTCACGGATCGCGGTGTCCAGCTTGGTTTCCTGCAGGTCGAACGAGGTAGCGAAGTAGAACGCCGCCGTCTTGTCCGCCCATTCACCCTTCAGCAGGTCGTCGACAGCCTTCTTGATCTTGGCTGCGGTCAGCGTTTGGACCCGCCGAGACTGCAGGGTGATGTAATCCCGGCCGCCGGACTCGCCGTGTGTCAGGTCAAGCGGGAGCCGAGCGTAGGCGTCAATCCCAGCTTGGGCTTGGCCTGGAACACCGAAGAGCTTCGCGAACTGGACAGGTCTGACAGTGTGCAGCAGCCTGAGAAACAGACGCTCGGCGTTGGGCCATTCCATTGTGCCGATAGGCAGCACCTGGTCTTTGGTGTCGATCGGTGGTGCCGGCAGTGCCCCCGTAGGGGCAGACCAGAGGAGCGCTTCGGTGCGGTCTCGGCCACCCGCTTCGTCCGCGAACGCGATCGTAGTCATTCTTCGCTGCCTCCCGCCTCGGCTCCGCCCCGCCAAAACAAGCACAAGAGACTCACCCACACATGCCGGGCACGCGGCCCTCGTGCCGTTTGGGCGTGGGCTCGTCGGTTGTCCGGAGAACACCCCAGTTATGCCGTTGACGAGTTCTGCCGTCCTTCGCACCAGAAGGTTAACGGCGGGAGTCGGCGTCGATGCTGAACGGGTCGCTTGACGCTGGCAGATCTGATCCGGCGTCATCGGACCACGCTGGCTGCAGCGGCTGGGAGTGACAGCTCGCTCAGCACCAGGTGAAGCGCCCGGCCGACCACGAACCCTAGGTCCTCAACGAACCGAGCGAGGTCCTCGGTGGTTGCCCCACAGAGGAGCGTCATCGATCGGCGGACGGGGTGGTCGCCATGAACTTCCGCGTTCCGCAACGAGTAGGCAGCCCTGACGAACCGCTGTACTTGGTTGCGTCCGACGTTCAGCAGCGGGTCGTCTGCCAGCAATCGCGCAGCGTTCGCAGCCGCGGGTGCGCCTTTCTGGGGCCCCTCGATCCCGAATCGCTTGAGGAACAGGGCTTCGCAGCAGATGACGAGGTCGATGAGCCGGTCCTCTGGCTGGGCTTTGGAGCCGGCGAACACGAATCGACGCAACGCCACTTGCAACGATCGGTCCTCTCGAACCACTGAGTTCCCGAGCATCTCGTACACCTCGCGTACGGCCTCGACCTGCTCGTCGGTGAGCACCTGGGTCGGCCGGCTGATGTCGGCCGCAACCACGGTCGGCAGGGCAGCGCTGCCCTCCACTGTCGGCGGAAAGTCGTCGTCGTGCTGGGCATGGATCGGACGCGTGGCCACAACAGAGCCACCGCACACGATCCGCAGGGCAGTAACCAGCCGCTGTGCCGGTTCCTCCAGCTTCGGGAAGTCGGGAGCTTGCGGTTGGTCAGGCATGCCCTGCTTGTACGACCGCACCGGGTAGCTCTGCTCACGCGTCACGGCCCACTGGTGAAACCGGGAGACCTGCACGCTGTTAGGGCCACCGCTGAACTCCGCCGGTACCGCCAGGACCTGGATGGCCCGGCTGACCTGGCGGTCAGTCATCGGGCGCAGGACCACACCGTCGGCCAATGCGATGTCGGCCATGCTCGACGTGAAGCCGTTGAGCGGGACGAACTCCACGAAGCGGATGGAGTCGGACCGCAGACCAGCATCCAATCGCTCGAACTGGAGCTCGAACACCGCTTCGTCGAACTCGTACGAACGGCTGGCGATGATCATGGGTTCGAGCAGGTGCTCCATCAAGAGCCAGTCGAGCGGTCGCGGATTCAGAGAGAACTCGGTGCCGACCATGGTGTCGAGACGAGTGCGCAGGACAGGATCCGCGTCGATCGCCTCGCGAACCGCGGCCATCTCGGCGAAGGTGCTCAGCCAGCCGACAACAGTGACCCGCTCGGGCATGTGCCAGGCACGGGGCCGCAAAGCGGCGAAGGACTCTTGGCCATACCGCCACCAGTTCCGTAGATCCGCCATCGGGCCAACGCGCGGGGCTCCGTCGCGCTCCGCCAGGTCGCGCAGCGCGGCAACGAGCAGCGCGGCAACAGCTTTTCGGATTCGGTCTCGCGTAGGTAACTGCATCGGCCCCGTACCTCGCCGTCGACGTCCTGCTCGCATAGGACCCGGTCGGGCGCGAGCCGCACAGAATACAGGCGGCGTCCGCTGAAGACACGCGAAAATTGTCCGGCGCGTCGGCCTGCCGGCAAGCCCCGGCGCGCGGCGGAACGTCATTCGGCCGCGTCGACGCCGATCCTGAAAACCGTTCGCATATACTCAGAGGTGTGCTTTAGCCTGCTGCGATGGGTAGTCCGAGAGCGAGCGGATGGAACGAGGGAATCGTCCGCAGGCCCGGGATTGTGCTGGTCGGCGCACCCGACAAAAATCACGTTCGGATAGCTGGGGGAACTAACGCTTGAAGCTGCCCAATCGACGACTCGGCTGCGTGGTGGGCGGCCCGAAGTAGCATCGTCCAATGCAGGCCCAGTTGCCGGTGCATATCGGCCAACCGCAGAACCCTCTGCCTTCACGCTCGACCATCGACCCTTCGTCATCACTGACCAGTTACGAAGTGGAGTCGATGGCAGCGGTCAGGCGGCCGTCGCTTCATGAGATCGACTGGACACAGCACGAGGTCGAGCCGCGGTGGTTGGAATACGAGACGTCCGACTGCGTGGCCGCGCTGACACCCGCCTCCTCCCGTGGCGCGAGCGAACGCCAGCGCCTCGTCGCGGGTGCGGCCGGGCGAGGGGAAACCGTCTTGCTCGTCGATGTGATGGGAAACGTCAACGAGATCAGGCGCAATGTCTTCGTGAACTACGACGCCTCGATCGACCTGCTGGACCACGAGACCACCATCGTCGGCTACCGGTTGCCGCGGGGAAGCCGCCCAGTACTCGCTGACGGGTTGAACGCCGCAGACCGGGATCTGGGGCTGCGGCTGCTCAACCGTCCCCCCGACACATGGTGGAGGCTGGAATCCCGGGGCGCCGGCAAGTACCTGAGTGAAAGCGGATGGCAGAAGACCGAGCCGGTGGGGGAGTTGTGTCCGATCCTGCTCGACTCGCTGGGTGCCCCCGTCGTTGCCGTGTGGGTTTCCCCGGACGAACGTCAACGCTGGTACATCGTGCCGGACGGCACCGACTGGGACACGGTGATCGACTGGCTGGTCCACCACGCCGTCCCCGCCTACGTTCCCGACGCGCCACAGCGTCACCGGCTGACCTCCGCGGTCAACCCTGACCTGGAGACGCCGGCCGAGAACGAAGCCCGCGTCGCACTGGCCGACCTGGAGGTCCGATACGCCCAGGACAAGGCACGGCTGGAGCAGGACCTAGCCGACGCCAAAGCCGTCGCCGACCCGGTTCGCAACGGCCTGCTGTTCGGCACCGGCCAGGCACTGGTCGACGCGGTCACCCGAGCGCTGTCCGCCGCTGGGTTCGCCGTCGACGACGTCGACGCCAGACTTGGCGCCACGAAGTCGGCCGACCTCCTGGTGGCCTTCGGTCCGCACCGTCGCCTGGTCGAGGTGAAGTCCGAACGAGGCCCCGCCAAGGAAGCGCTGGTTGGCGACCTGCGGAGACACCTGGACACCTGGGGCGAACTCCAGCCTGGCTCACCAGCCGACGGTGGCACCCTGATCGTCAATCACCAGCACAAACTGGCACCCGGCCAGCGGCCCCGCCAGATCTACAGGCGCCCTGAGTTCGTCAACACCCTCACAGTGCCGGTCGTCAGCACCCTCGACCTGTTCGACTGGTGGAGAACGAAAGACTGGAAAGCCATACGAACCGCGGTGCTGGGAACAGCCCCGACCGCCGACAACCAGCCCTCGACAGGGCTTGCGGAGGAACCGCGAACCACTTAGCGCACGCCACGCCGGTGGTAATACACGGCGGGCGTCGCCCGCCGCGCAGAGCAGGTGGCTCGGTGCTGCCTGACGAGGAGTAAGAGCTGCTGATTGCCGCGGCCTGGTTGTACGACATCGGCTACGCCGCGGAGCTCGTCGACACGGGTGCGTATCGGCCCTAGGCGGAGGGCCGGGCCCTCTTGATGGCGCGGTTGGCGGGCCTGGGCCGTCTCGATCGGGTGAGACCTGCAGTCCGGATCATGACGACCATGACCGGTCGACTGCTTGGTGAACTGCCCAATGCGGGGGTTCCCAGCTCCGAGGAGCAGAGAACCCCCCGCAGCAACAGCGGCAGCGGACCTAACCACGACCAGGCGCGGCGGCGGGCGTCCGGCTGTGGGCGCTACCTCAACGAAGGGCGGCTCGCGACCGAACCGCAATGTTGATGGGCATCGACTGGCCTGTCCTGCAGTTCGCGCCGCAATGAAGAGCGGTTCACCAGCGAACCGCAATCGTAAACGGCGGGAACACCACAGGGTCTACCGGTTCGAGCCGCCTCAATGAAGGGCAGTTCGCGAGCGAACCGCAATGGGCGGCACAGATCGCGACGGCGCGGCGCAGTGCGGTGTCACTTCAATGAAGGGCGGTTCGCGAGCGAACCGCAATGGGCAGATGCAGCACGAGGGCTCGCAGGGCCAGGCCGCACCTCAATGAAGGGCGGTTCGCGAGCGAACCGCAATGGGGTCGCCATCCTACCGCCTATGACCTCGGCGAACAGGACGCTCCGCGAAGGGTACGCAGTCGGAGGCAGCAGCTGGACAGGCGTGGGTTCGGATCACTGGAGGGAATGCCCGCTGAGCTGCTGCTTCGCGCCGCGAGAGGTCCACGCCTGGGCGACGGCGCATCGGTGCCTTCGCGGTGTCAACGTCGAGCTCATGGCCCGCGAGATCGTGGGCAAGGGCGTTCCTGCCGAGGTGGCGGCCTTGGCCTCGGTCGATGCGATCGCGCATGTCCTCTGGGAGGACCAGTTCAACGACGCGTGCCATGGCCACGACGAGCGCAACTTTCCGGCCTGCACAGCTCCGTGTTGAAGGACATCCGTACCCAGCACGAGACCCTGGCCAAAGGTCTGCCCGGCGGCCCGGTGCACACCTGTGGACTCATGTACCGCGCAGTCGACAACCGCCGGGCGGGATGGGTGCGGGACGGCGAACCTTGCCGCGCTGGAGCTGTATGTTCCACAGTGGACAATCAGTTGGGCTGGAGCTCAGTGCCCGCCGGACCGGTTGATCGTTTGTCAGCGAAGAACGTCCGCGCAGGTCATAGCTCTGCCCAGCTCGACCCGGCTCGCACACTCGATACCACCCGCGTGAGTGATCATGACCGTGTTGGAAGGCGTGCTCAGGCGGGGCACCGCCGCATGGACGCCTCACGAACGCTTCGGTCGCGCTCTGGTCCGGATCTTCCTGCCACCGGTCTAATCACCGACACCAATCGGCTCGGCCGGCTTAGGGCAGTGCGGTTTAACCGCTAACTCGTCAGGTCGCCGGAGTTGGCCAGACGCACGACGAGTCGGGTCGTGGTGGCGCGGCGGGCGGGGGAGAAGATCACGGTGATGACGATGGATGACGGCGCGTCAGGTCTTGAGCAGCAAGTAGACCCCGACAGGCCATCGCTGTCCCGCATCTATGACCACCTGCTCGGCGGCGGGCACAATTTCGCCGCCGATCGTGCGGTGGCCGACGCGATCATGGCCGTGGTGCCGCACTACGAGGTGTTCGTCCGTGCGAACCGCGCCTTTGTACATCGCGCGGTGCTACACATGCTCACCGCCGGGATCGAGCAGTTCCTCGACCTGGGCGCGGGTCTGGGTGGCGTTCGCCACGTGCACGAACTCGCTCAAGCCGAGCGGCCCCAGGCCCGCGTTGTCTACGTTGACCGCGATCCCGTGGCCATTGCACGTCTCAGCCTGATCGCGCCCCAGGCCTATCCGGGAATCGGCGTGCTCGAAGCGGACCTGCGGCACGTCGACGAGGTGCTCGACCATGTTGTGACCGCTCAGGTACTCGATCTGACCCGCCCAGTGGGCGTGGTGGCCGGGTCGGTGTTGCCTTGCCTGCCCGACGACGAAGAAGTGGCCGCTACCTTGGCCTGGTACCACGAACGACTGGCGCCCGGTTCGCTGTTGGCGGCCTCGCACGCCGACGCCACGCTGCTGGGGCACGAGCTGGCCGCTGCGGTCGAAGCCCGGCTCGCCAGGGCCGGGATCACGCTCGTGCACCGGAACCGACAGCAGTTCGCAGCGCTGCTGGGTCCGTGGCAGCCGCACCCGGACGGCGTGGTGCCGACCGGCTTGTGGCGGCCAGACGGCCTCGCCCCGCCCCTGCCGGAGTCTTTGTGGGGCAACGCCGTTCTGGCCGGCCATGGCCACGAGCCAGCAGGACCTGCGTGAAAAAGGCCGTGCACCGCAACACCGTGTCCGGAACGGTCTATGGCCAGGTTGTGCAAGCCCGCACGGTCACCGCCGACACCATCGTTCTGAACTCTTCCGAGCGCCGCGTACTGGTGCCTCGACAGCTTCCGCCGCCCACGCGCACGTGGGTCGACCGCGCGGACGAACTGGACCGGCTGGACCGCTTGCTCACGACGGCGGACCCGACTCGCGTCGTGGTGACTGGCCTGGGCGGTGTCGGCAAGACCGGCTTGGCGGTGCGGTGGCTCGACGCGCATCACGAGCTTCACCCCGACGGCGTACTGCACACCGACCTCAACGGCTGGAGCGGTCACCTGCCGCCGGTCACCGGCCAGGTCCTGGCCGGATGGCTCCGGGCGCTTGGTGTCGCCGCCGACGACCTGCCGGGTGAGGCTGCCGAACTGATCGGGCTGTACCGGACCGTGACCGCCGGCAAGGCGATCGCAGTGCTCGTCGACAACGCCCGCTCCGCCGAGCAAGTGCGGCCCCTGATACCCGCCACGACGCGCGGCACGATCCTGGTAACCAGCCGCCGCAGGCTCACCGGTCTGGCTCTCGCGGGCTTCCGTCACCTCGACCTCGGCTGCTTCCCCGCGGCCACCGGCGCTGCACTTCTGGCCAGCTTGCTCGACGAAGACCGACAACCTCTCGGCGAGGAGCTGCTCCACGCGCTGGCCGCCCGCTGTCACGGGCATCCGCTGGCCTTGACCATCGCCGGGGCCCACCTCTCCGCGCATCCCCAACGCGACCCGGCACGCCTGATTGCCCGCCTGACCCGCCTAGCCGAGGCGTCCGCCGCTGGGGACCCGTACGAGCTATCCATCGAAGGAGTGCTGCAGATGACCTATGAAGACCTTGACGCCACCACTGCCCGGCTCTACCGGAGCCTGGCCGAGCACCCCGGTCCTGAGTTCACCGCCGAGCCGCTCGCCGCCGGGCTCGGAGTGCCGGTCACCGAGGTTGAATGCGGGCTCGCCCGGCTGGTGGAGGCCAACTTGGTTACCGAGACCGGGGACGAGCGCTACCGGCCGCACAACGTCGTGGGCGAGCACATGCGGGCCTTGGCCAGCGAGGATGACCAAACTGAGCGGCTGGCGGTGCGGCGCCGGATGATCGACTGGTATCTGCGGCGCGCGGCGGAAGCCGACAAGGTCATCAACCCTTTCCCACGTCGATTCAGCGACGTCTACGTCGGCCTGGACACGGGCGTGTTCGCCGACGCCAAGGCCGCTTTGGACTGGGCCGAGATCGAACGCGCCAACATCCTCGCGGCTCAACAGGCCGCCGCGGACCAGGGCTGGACGGAGCTGGTGTACCAGTTCGGCGAGGTTCTGTGGAATGCGCTGCGCCCCAACTACACCGCGGGTGAGCTGGTGCGCTCGCAGGTCCTCGGGGCCAATGCCGCCGCCGACGCCGGGCACATCCTGGAGGTGGTCTGCCGCATCCGGCAGGGTTTCGGCGAGACCAACCTCGGCGACCACGAGGTGGCCATCGCCACCTGCACCATCGCCGTCGAACGTGCTGCTGAACTCGGCGACCCGTGGTTGCAATCTGGTGCGTTGTCCACCCGTGCCCGCGCCCATCTGAAAGCCGACGATCCGCGCGCTGCGCTGCCGGATCTGCAACGGGCACTGGAATTCGCCGAGGAGATGAACGACGCTCGCAGCATCGCGTTGCGGCACCGCCGCCTCGGCGAAACCGCGCTGCACCCCAAGATCGCCGACGCTCGGCTCGCACTCCACCACCTGCGGCTTGCGGCGAGCATGTTCACCGGCATCGGGGACGACATCGGCCACGCCCGCACCGTCCTGCACCTGGCGCGGGCTCTGACTCTCGACGGGCAAGCGGCCGAGGCGGTGTCCGAACTGGTCGCGATCGAGCAGACGGTGCGCGACTACGGCTCGGTCGGCTACCTCGCGGACCTGTGCACCGCGCTCGGCGAGGTCCACGCCGCGCTCGGCGACACCGCCGAGGCCCGCCGCCGCTACGGCCAGGCCATCGACTGCTACACCGCCGCCGGCCCCGGCGCCGACAAGAGCAAGGCCGCCGTCATCGACCGGCGCGACGCCCTCGGTTGCGACCAACCGACCGCCTGAACCGCGAACAGGAGCGAACGGCGTAAGACGCCGACTCGTCAACGGCGTCAGGAACCGAAGATCGCCGGAGGCAAGCCTGTCCGGTTGTGCATCAGCGGAATCTGCGGTGAAGGTCTTGGATGAGGCTGATCGCAGCTGACGGTGCGTTGCCCAGCGAAGGCTCCTGGCCGCACACCGTGCCTCGCGGCTGGCTGTCGGGCGGACGCCGTCACGATTAAGGCGACATGAGCGGATGTCCCGCTCAGCCGCTCGCGGCATCAAGGCAGCGTGCGGAACCGTCGATGGGCAGAAGGTGGAAGCACTCGCAGCGGGAAGTCGTACCGAGCAGGTCAACGCTCCGGTCGGGGTCTATGTGGACTTCGAGAACCTGGTCTGCGGCGCGGGCCGAGGGCTACCTGGTCGCGCCAACCCGGTGCCCTACGCGGCCATTACCCGGCTGTGCCGCGACTACGGCAACGCGGTCATCCGCCGCGCATACGCGGACTGGGCAAATCCACAGTTCGGGCGCTACCAGCAGGACCTGGCGATGAACGGTGTCGACCTGATCCAGGTGGCACGCTTCGGCACCGCCCGCAAGAACGCCGCCGACATCCGCATGGCGGTCGACGCGATGGAAACGCTGATCACCCATCCCGAAGTCAGTGTGTTCGTGCTGGTCGCCGGCGACGGCGACTACACCCCGCTGGTGCAGCGGCTGCGGGAGTTCGGCAAGCACGTCGTCGGTGTGGGCACCGAGGCCAACGCCAGCCCGCGGTTGGTGTCGGTGTGCTCGGAGTACAAGTACTGGGGCACCCTGGTCGCTCAGGTCCAACCCGAGCCCGGCGATCATCTCGCCGACGAGTTCGACATCACCACCGCCGAGAACCTGTTGGTCACAGTGATGGAGCAGTCCACCATCGCCACCCCGACAGCTGCATGGGTGAAGAGTAAGATGATCTCCCTCGACCCGGCGTTCGACGAGCGCAACTATGGCTGCCGCAGCTTCCGCGACTTCCTGGGCCGTCTGACGCACCGGGTCACGGTGGTGGGCACGTCGGGCAACGACGTCACCTTGGCCCTTGTTGGCAGCCTGGGTACTGCAGACCAGGAAGAACACTCCTGAGCTCACGTGGAGTCGGTCGCTGGTTGGTCAGGGCCTGAGGTCGTCGAGGCCGAAGTGTTGTTCGTCCCACTGCCGGCGCAGGTCGACGAGTCGTGCCCGGTCGGTGACCACGACTTCGGCGTAGGTGTCGTATGACACGCGGCTGATCAAGCCGAGTCTTTCCAGCAACCGCAGGGACTTCGGCAGGCGACCCGCGGAACAGTTGACTTTCGGTCTGGTGGTGGCCTCGACCGCCACGGGGACCGTCAGGTCCGCATTTCGCTGCTCCCACAGCTCGGCCAGTTCGGTTCGAGCGCATGCGGGCTGGGCGCAATCGGTGATGTCCAGGAGCAGGTCGACGACATCGACGGTATCCCCGAAGACCGGTAGACCGTCGAACTCAACGGGCTTCTCACTCGCCCGGCGCGCGGGACCGTGGCGAAGACGTTCGGCGGCTACCGCATCGGCCAAGACAAGCCGCTCGACGCCTGCGACGGTCGGCCACGGCAGCAGCTCCAGCCTCGCCCACAGCGCGGTGTCGGCCAGCGACTCCTCCCCGCAGTGCGCTTCCCGATGCTCGGCGACGGCGATGGCCAGCTTGAGCAGGGCCTGACGTAGCGACTCCGCGACGGTGTCTCGGCGGATCATCCAGACCTGGTCGATGGCCATGTCGAGGTACTGCCGCAGGACGCTGTCAAAGCCCACGGACCGCTGACGCCACTCCGCGTACTCCCGGTACTTCTCGGCATAGTTAGCCGCGCTGATCAGGCCCGCATCTCGGTCTGCTTCAGCTGACTCGATCGCCTCGTAGTGGTGCACACGAATCTGGAGCGCACCGGACTCGATACGTCGCAGCATCCGGTAGGTCTGTACGACACGATTGCTGGCCAGCAGTGCGGTCCAGTTGCCGCGCTGGGAAAGACGCAGCGCTGTGCGCACGTATTTTTCGGCCGCGGTGTCGTCGTCGAGGCTGTAGGGCAAGTGCTTGCGCATCAATGGTTTCCGAGTACTGGAGCGGGCAGACGTTCGTAAGGACGGGAATTCGTCGAGCTTCGCGGCGATCTCGGTCCGTTCCGGTCACAGGCGGTGTAGTGCGCACAGCACACGGTCGAGGAGCGCCAGATGCTCATCGCCGGATCGCTGGCCTTCCACCACGGCTCGAAGCGCAGCAGCTCGTTCCGCGTCGAGATCCGGAGCCGGCACTGGAGCGCCGAATTCTGGAAGTTGTCCGAAGACGGGGAGGTACTCGGTGGGCGGGCCGTTGTCGAGTTGACGCGGTGCGGCCTCGCCGGACATCGCGGTTGCAGCGTCCGGCGAGCAGCGCAGGCGCGGGAAGACCCACCGGCACACCAGTCGGCATGCCCGCATCGTCACCGAGTTGTTCATTGCTACCCCGGAGCGCTGGCCGGGTTTCCCGCCGGTTCGTGGTGATCGTCCGGCCAGAAGCGGCTGCCACGCAGGACGTGCAGGAACGGCATCAACTCCTCGCGCAGACCAGGGGTGGTGGCGATCGCGCAACGAGACCGGGTGGAGTGCGGGCTCGCGTCGGCATCCAGGACCAAGGCGCCGGCCTCGCGAGCGATGACGGCCCCGGCCGCGGTGTCCCAGGTCCGGTTGCCGAGCAGAACGCAGGCGTCCAGGGTGCCGTCGGCGACCCAGACGAGGTCGAGAGCGGAAGAACCGTAGCGGCGAACGCCTTGTGCACGTGCAGTGAGTTCCCGGTCCACAGTGGAGCAGAGCACGTCGCGCAGGGCAGCGTCATGGCCACTGCCGTAGTCGCTGAACCCGATCAGGGCTCGATCGAGCGACTCGGCGGCCGAGACGCCGATCGGCACTCCGTCGCGGTACGCGCCTTGCCCTGTGGCGGCCCAGTAGCGGTGTCCGAGAAAGGGCAGCGCGGTGACGCCGAGGACAGGCTGATGGTCGTGCACGAGCCCAAGGGCGATGGCGCACAGGGGATTGCCGTGGTGGTGGTTGATCGTGCCGTCGATGGGATCGAGAACCCAGTAGGTCTTGCGGTCGCCAACCGCGCCGGTCTCTTCCCCCAGGAAGCCGATCTCGGTATGTCCGCCGACGGTCAAGCGTTCGCGGACAACATGTTCGACTTCCTCGTCCACTTCGGACACGGGCTCACGGTCGCCCTTGTAACGGATCGCGCGGGGAGGGTGGCTGAGGACGTGCTCGACCGCGAGATCGATCGCGGCCTGTGCCGCAGACAGTGCGGCGGTGCAATCGGGTACCGACAGCATGGTTTCCTTCGGTTCTTCGGACGCGCAGCAGCGGGAAACCGACCGGGCCGTGGACGGCGCGGGTCAAGAGGATCGGTGCGGCCACCATGGGCGTTCGACGGTCAGCGCGTCGTTTCGCAGCCGTTCCGCGATGACCGCGGGACGCAGTTCGATCTGGTGGAGGTCCGACTGGGCGAGCCAGCGCAGTTCGTGTTCGCTGGATCGGGCGGCGTCAGGGCCGGTGAGGGTCACGTCGAACAGCAGAGCCAGCTCGTAAAGGGCCGGCCCGGTCGGTGAGGTGTGGTCGCGCAGCTCTACGGCGGCACAGAAGTCGAGGTAGGCGAGGTCGACATTGGTCTGTGCCCGCACGGATCGCCGCAGGGCGTCCTCGATGGATTCACCGGGTCGTACCTGGCCGCCGGGAAGCCGGAAGGCGCTGGCGTCCTGGTCACGGATCAGCAGGAGGTGCTCGTTGTGCCCGACGAGGCCGTACGCCCCGACAAGCGGACCGAGAGCGGGACTGGGGGAGGTCATCATGGTGCTCTCACGATCGACGGACAGGGGACGCCTCGACGAGGCCAACGTGGTGGTGCTCATCGCGCCACGACCGGTACCGGCCGGCGATGGGCGGTCGGGGGTCGCCCACCGCAGGCCGGATCCAGTCAACGCCGCCGCCTTGTCGATCACCAGAGCGGGCGTGCGGCGACAACGAGGCGTCAACGCGGCGACCTAGTCGCTGACCAGCGCTGTTGGCTAGCTGGAGCCAGAGAAGGCGCTCGGATGGGCGTGCGGCAGTGAGTGGCAGCCGACCGCGGCGCGCGAAGACGCGGCCATGAGGCACTGATGAGGCGACACCCTCGCTACGCTGCGAAAACCGGCGAGTACTGTGCGCTATGGAGGACTGGAAAGGAAGGACACGCGATGGCAGCACGGCCACTCACCCCGTTCGCCACTGCTCGCCAGATCGCCGGTCACACCCAGGAAACCCTTGCCGCCAAGCTGAAGGTCGAACGGACCACCATCGGACGCTGGGAACGCGGGATCCAGTCTCCTCAGCCTTGGCAGCGGCGCGGTCTCGCCACCGCCCTGCACATCTCGCTCGACGAACTCGACGACCTGCTGCGACGCACTCAGCGGCAACCTGCTGCCGCCATCACAACGGTTCTGCCTTCACTCCTGTCGAGCTCGGTGACGACTCCCGCCACGCGGATCACTCACGAGGACGACCCGCCCGCCGAGCTCGACGTCATCCACGCCGCCATTCCGCGCCTGCGCCGCGCGCTTGACCGGCTGGACCTGCCCGACGACGGACCCATCAGAGCCCTGAAAGACCTGCGCGGCGAGATCATCCGTGCCAACGATGACCGACTGCAGTCCCGCTACGGCAATCTCGTCCGTCGCCTGCCTGACCTCATCACCGAACTGGCCCGCGCTGGTCAGCTGGGTGGTGCAGCAGGGCGCCGTCACGCCGCCATCTTGCTGACCCTGGCGTTGCGGGCTGCGGACGGCGTGGCGTTCAAGTTCGGCTACCTGGACCTGTCCGCCCGGTTGATCGACCTGATGCGCTCAGCCGCTCAGATCGCCGAGGATCCGCTGCTGCTGGCTGCCGTTGCATACGTGCGAACCGAAACCTTCTTCGCCACCGGCGACCTGGACACCGCAGCCCGCGCACTCGAACTCGCCGCTGACCACGTGCCGGACCTCGGTACGACTTCCTCCTCGGCCGCGTTCGGTGCCCTGCACATGCGTGCCGCGGTCGTGGCTGGCAGGGCGGGCAAGGCCGATGTTGCCGCCGACCACCTGCGCGAGGCCCGCCGTGCCGCGGACAGGGTGCCCGAGGGCATCTACGTGGGCACCGCATTCGGCCCGGCTTCTCTGCGCATCCACGAACTGGCGGTCGCCGTCGAACTTCGAGATCCGCTGGGTATCGAACGCGCGGCGTCCTGGCACCCGCCCGACAACCTTCCCGCCGAGCGTCGCTCCCACTACTTCATCGATCTGGCCCGTGCCCAGCTCACCCTCGGTCGCCACGAAGACGCTTACGTGTGCCTTCAGACGGCCCGCCAGGCCGCGCCCGAGCACACTCGGACGCATCCGCAGGTTCGTCAGTCTCTCTCGGCCCTGCTGCGCACCCACAGCGCGCCCAGCGCCGGCTTGCTTGACCTCGCCGCGTGGGCCCGCGCTCGTTGATCCGCTCGCCACCAGCTATTCAGTGCAGGGATAACAGATCCGGCAGGTCGTGGAGGGTGTCGATCACCCAATCCGCGTCGCGACGCACCAGCGGGTCATCAGCCCACAGGTAGCCCCACGGGCCGCGCCGGATCAATGCCGTGCGGAACCCCGCTGCCTTCGCGGCAACGACGTCGTTGTCCCGATGATCACCCACGTACACCGTCTCGCCCGGCCCGTCGGGCACCATCTCTGCCACGTGGGCGAAGAACTCGGGCGACGGCTTGGCGACACCCCATTCCCCCGAGGTCGCGATCCGGTCCACCGGCAATTCCAGTGCCCGCAACAGTTCGGCCGCGCGAGCGGTCTGGTTCCCGGCCACCCCGACCCACAAGCCGAGTTCCCGCAACGCTGCCAGGCCGGGCCGCACATCGCTGTAAAGGTCGCTGTCGTCGATGTGTTCACCTTGGCCGGCCTCCTCGCGCAGCTGCCGTTCCCGCGTGAGATCAAAGCCAGGTTTGAAGTACTGGAACGTCTCGGCGTTGTCCCGGCCAGCGGCGGTGACCGCGCCGAGCACCGTCGAGAAGGTATGGCGGGAAACGCCGATCCAGTCGGCCCACGCTCCCCACTCTCGCGAGTCGTCCAGCAACGTCTCGCCCACGTCGAACACCACCGCGGTCACCATGCCCCTACTCCTACGTCACTGGCGGGTACGGCGCCACACAGCCGCCTACCTGGTGACGTGGCTTCGGTGCCGCGCCGGGCAGGCACCTGCGATGACGTTTTCGGCATGAGCAAGTGCTGTGGTCAGGACGGCTAGGGCTTCCCGGGACATCGTTCCGCTGTCCAGCTCGCAGGTTTCGATCAGGGCAGCAAGGTGCTTCTCCTGGGAGTGGGTGAGCAACTCGCGGCAGTCGCTGTGGCGGAGGATGTCGCGAGCGACGTATCCATCGCGGCTGCGGACCGCGTGCTCGATCAGTTCGAGAGCGATGGACCGTGTGTGAGGGTTGTCGACGAAGCTGAGTGCATCCACAAAGGACAGCCCCAAACGCGTGTGGAACACCGCAAGGCCAGGAGAGAAGATGTCGAGAGCCTGGTACTTCTCGACGGGCGTGCTCAGGTCGGGAGTGTCCGAGCCATTGCGGCACTGGAGGGTCAGGCATGCGGTCACGGCGTTCTCCCACGGTTCTCCGGGCGTCGTGTCGGCCAGGACGGCGAGAGCGCCGTCGGTGTCTCCGGATACAGCGTGAGCGATGACCGCGATCTGGCGGCCGTCGAGCATCCGGCGGCCGATGCCCTTGTAACCCTCCAGGCGGGTGCGTGCTTGCGTCCAGCGTCCGGTGGCGGCGAGAGCGCGTGCGCCGGTGGCCAGCAGGACCGCCCATAGCCAGCTGCGGATCTGCTGGTGAGTCTCGGCGGAGTCGGTGAGGTCGGCAGGGATCTCGATGCCATCGACGTCTGCTTGGGTGCGAGCCGAGACTACGGTGAACAGGGTGTCCATGACAGTGAACGCCCGTTCGCCTTGCCCCTCACGGGTGTAGAGGCGGGCGAGGTTGGTGATCGGTTCGAGGGCGAGGCGGGCTACCTGCGCGCCCAAGGGGCGGGCGCGCAGGTAGAGGTTCACCTGCTGGTGACACCACTGCCGCGCCAGGTCGGGCAGGCCGCAGTCGGAGGCGACGAGTGCCGCTTGGTTGTGCACCGCGGCTGCCTCGGTGAGGTCGCCGGTGCGTGCGGCCTCACGAGCGCGCTCGCCCAGTTCGGCCACCCGCTGGCCCAGCGGGACGCAGGCCGGTCGGGTACGGGCGACAAGGGGGAAGCGGCGCGCGAACTGGCCGGTGGGGTCCATGTCAGGTCACTCCCAGGTGACGGTCATGGGCTTGGCGGGACGGTCCAGTACGACGCGGCCGGGGTTGCTGTCCGGCTGGGGCGGGGTGTCGGGGATGGCGAAGCGGATGGTCGACGAGCGGAAGCCCTGGTCCCAGGTGATGATCTCGGTGGCGACCTGGTCGGCGAGGTCTTGGTCGCTAGGGCCGTGGCCGATGACACCGACTTCGTAGCGCCGGCCGCCGTCGGGGCCGGGCTCGGCGGCGCGGATGGTGAGGTAGGCGAGGCTGCCGTCGGCGGCGGTGGTGGCCATCGCCACCGAGGGGAACATTGGCCGCACCAGGCCGCTGTCCTTGGCGGCCGGGCTGACCTCCATGCGCATGAGGGGGTTGGGCAGGTGGCAGGCCAGCCACAGGTCCAGCCACTCGAAGGACTCCATCGGGACGAAGTGCACGCCGGTCCACACCTCGCGGGCGGGGGTGTCGAGGACCCCGGCGAGGGCGTCCGGGTCGGTGGCGTGGTTGTTGTCCTTGTGGGTTTGCAGCGTCACGTCGCCGGGATTGAGGCCGGTGCCGGTGAGATCGAGGACGCGGCGGGCGTCGTCGCCGAGGCCCCGCAGCGGCATGAAGATCGCCATCTCGCTACCGAGGCTGGTCCAGCCGTCCTGGTCGCGTTCGAAGACGATGCTGCGCGAGGCGCATCCGCGCAGGCGCACTGGGGCCACCAGGCGTCCGTCCGGCCTGAGCTGGTCGAGCCAGGCGGTAGGGATCTCGTGGGCGCCGACGGTGGCGATGACGCGGTCGAAGGGCGCGTTCTCCGGGTGGCCGAGCGCGCCGTCGGCGGCGACCGCCTCGACGTTGCTGATGCTCGCTGCGGCGAGGTGCTCGCGGGCGCCGTCGACGAGGTCTTCGTCGATGTCGATGGTGGTGACGTGTCCGGCTGGGCCGGTGAGGATGGCCATCAGCGCGGCGTTGTAGCCGGTGGCCGCGCCGAGTTCGAGCAGCCGCTCTCCAGGTTGGATGTCGAGCTGTTCGAGCATCATGGCGACGATCTTGGGCTGTGATGCGGCGCTGATCCGGGTGCCGTCTCCCTCAATCTTGGTGTAGACGGGCTCGTCCGCGTACGCCTCGGCCAGCCCGACATCGGGCAGGAACAGGTGGCGGGGAACCAGCCGGAACGCCGCCTCGATGGCGTCGGTGCGGACCGTGCCGTCTTTGACGAGGCGGTCGGCGAGCTGGGTACGGAGTTCGTCGGCGAAGCCGGTGGAAGCGTCACTGACAGTGGACGTCATTGCGGGAACCCTAACGGTGTTGGAGGTGGTCCCGGCTGGTGCCTGCCGGGTAGGCGTGACCGGTGAATCGGCATGGAAGACGGCGTCGACGGCCAGCGCCGCCAGGGTGGCCTGGTCGGGGCCGGAGAGTCCGGCGCGGTTGGCGTGGAAGATGAAGTGGTGCGCCAAGACCGCGCGCAGGCCCCGCTCAAGGAGGCCGTCGCGGGCGAGTTCGGCGAGCTGGCGGCCGGCGGTGTCGAACGCCGTCCACCAGGTCTGCGGTACCTGGTCGGGCGCCACGTCGCAGAGCTGGCGCGTGTCGGTGATCATCAGCCGCCGTACGGCTTGGCTCAACCGCTCGGTGCGCTGGGAGTTCGTGCGGTCGACATGGTGGGCGGGCCGGAGTGCCGCGATTTTGGCCCAGACGTCGCCCTGCTCGAACCAGTCCAGCCCGGCGGCGCGCAGCATTGCGCTGAACAGCAAGACAGTGGTCTCCCGCTGCCCCAAAGCCGCAGGCGCCGTTTCGCGAGCACGGGCGAGGTGGTGGCGGCTGTCGTGATGGAACAGCGTGTGCGCGATGTCCATCCCGGCCGCACCACCGAACGCGAGGAACTCCGGTTCGTAGATGCCGCGGGTCCAGCGGCCGACCTGCCCGTCGGCTTCGAGGTCGGCCAGCAGCGTGTCGACCACGGTCGTGTCTGGATTGACCGGCTGGTAGCGCAGTCGCCAGGCGGGCGTCTTGCGCAGATGCCACCACGTGTCGAGCTCACCGTCCTGCTGAGCCTGGTCGAGCGCGGGCGCCAGCAGGGTCGCGGCGGTGTGCTCGGCGGTGGACGGGTCGGCGAACTCGACCAGGTAGTGGTGCCAGCGGCTGTCCGGCGGCATCGGCACGGGTCTCCTCTTTCGTGTCGATCAGGCGATCAGCAGACAGGTGTCCCAGCCCGTCGCGGGCTCGGTCACGGCGGCGAGGACGGCCAAGCCGACCCCGCCAATGCCCTCCAGTACGCCGGGCCCGTCGGCGACGGGCTGGGCACGGGCACGCTGGAGCAGTTCGGTGGACAGCGCGTTGAGATGAGTCGCCGAGGAGCCGGTCGTGTCGAGGGCGGCGCGGGCGGTGATGCGGGCGAGTCCGGCGTAGCCGTGGCACAGCGAGGCGTCGTTGACCAGCGCATCCTGCTCCGGATCGGTCGCCGCGCTGATCAAGGCGGCTTCAGCGTTTTGGCGGCCCGCGTCATCGCTTAGAGCCAGGGCGGCGAGATGCAGTGCGCGTGCGATTCCGGCCGTGCCGTAGCACCAGCTCGGACGGCGGGTGGCTCCGCTGTGGAGCACCTGCTTGGGCTTTGTCCGCGCCTCGTCCCAGGTGATCATGTACGGCCAGCGGTGTCCGCCGGGGGTGTCGATGCGCCAGGAGTCCAGCCACGTGCGGATCGTCTCGACGGCCTCGCGTTGCCCCTCCACGGCGATGCCGCGGCGCAGGGCTTGAGCCAGCAGCGCCAGCGGCCCGCTGATGCCGTGCGCGAGGCCGAAGTTGCCGTGGCCGCCGGGAAACTCGTCCTCGGCCCGACCGGTGGGGCCGGTGGGGGTCCACCACCCAGGAACCGCCTCGTCCGCGATCGTCACCGGATGGGTGAGCCGCACCAGAGCGCCGAGCGCGGCTCGCAGGGCAGTGCTGCCGGGATCGTGGTGCAGCAGGTAGGCGCCAAGACCGGCGAGGCCGCGGATCGTGTCGAACTCGGCCATCGGCGGCAGTTGCCCGGCGTCCATGCGGATGTGCGCTGTGTCGACGCGGGCATGGGCGTCGGCGGCGATCTGCCGTGCCAACGGCGCGAGCGCGGACCGGTACGTGCCAGGTCGGGCCGCGGTGGCACCTGCGAGGGCACGGGCGACGGCCGGCGCGCCATAGAAGCCGCCGGTGCTCGCCCCAGCGGTGACCGGCTTGCTCGCGACGACGGTCAGCCACTCGTGGGCACGGTCGAATGGCCGTAGCCCGGCAGCAGCCACTTCGATGTGCAGCAGCGCGATGCCGGGGGCACCGTGGGCGAGGGACTGGTGCCACCACGGTTGATCGGTGGGCAGATCGGCGGCATCGGGCCGGGCGAGGCTGTCCGCGATGTCCACGGCGAACTCGACCGCGGCGTCCGCCGCGAGTTCGATGGTCATCGTGCTCCTCCCGTACGGGCGGTGAAGGTCAGGGCTGCGGTCCGGGCGAGGTATAGGCACACCGCCTTGTCCTCGGAGTCGATGCCGCAGGCCCGCAGAAAGTGGCTGTGCAGCAAGGAACCCAAGGCGGCGTCCGGATCGACGCCCTCTGCGTCGGTCCCGCACAGCCGTGATCGATAGGTGCTCAGGGCCTCGGCCCGTTCGGCCCACGTCGCCACGATCTCTGTCCCGCCCGGTGTGCCCCGCAGGACGTGGAAGTCCTCGCGGGGATCGGCCAGGCGTCCTGCCTCGGCGAACACCGGCCTCGGGACGACGCTGGGCGGCTTCGCCGGGACGTGGTCGACCAGCCACCGAATCCCGGCCTCGATGCTTCCGGTGAAGGCGATGACGATGGCGGCGAAGTTCGCCGCGGTCAGGGCGTGATGGTGAGGTCGCTGCGGCTGGGCTAGCTGGGTGAGCACGGCGCGGGAATCGGCGGTGAACACGGCCTCTGCGGCCGTCAGTGCCGTGCCGGAGCCCCAGCGCCCGGTTTCCGGGTAGGAGGTCGCGAAGACCACCTCACGGAGCAGCCCTTGCCGGCGGAGTCGCTCGGTCCAGGCGCTGACCCGGCCAGCGGCTTCACCGAATACCTCGGGATCGGAGTTGCGTAGCGCGATGCGGAGGCGCAGGTAGTGCTCGTCGCCCTCGCGGAATCGCAGGAACCACCACTGCGGCTGGTCCTGGCCCCACTCGGCCATCAGGGCGGGCATGTGCTCGGCGAGCACCGTGTTCTGGCGCCGAGGGTCGCCGTAGAGCTTGGCGAACAGCAACGAGGACGAACCGGGAGGCAATCCGTGCTCACTGGGCCGCACGACGCGGTGACGCGTCGGGCGTGGCAGTCGTTCCGTGGCCCGCGCCTGCTGAGCGGTGAGGGGGAAGACGACTTCGTGAGCCCGGCCATCGAGCCACCCGGCGGCGTTGTCGGCCGGCCCCTCCTCCAGCACCGCATGGGGGCGGGTGGCCAGGTGCTCCCGCAAGAGCACCAGGTGTGCGTCCTCGGCGAGGTCCAGAGGAAGCCGCCAGTCCCCGTCGAGAAGGAGCACGACCCGTGGAAGGCGCCGTCGGGCGCGCCACTGGGCCAGCGCGGCATTCCACATCTCCAAGTCGGCGGTCAGGCCGGGAAGGTCACTGGCGGGCAGTCGCCAGCGCGCCGGGGACAGCACGACGCGGCCGGAGCGCAGCCGGGGAAGGAACGGCAGGGTGGCCGCTGCGCCCCAGTCGAAGTCAGCGACCTCGGCGCGGTGTGCGCGAGTGAGTTCGATCAAGAAGCGAGCGAGCGGTGGGGTGTGTTTGCGCAGGTTGAGTGCATGCAATCCCCATGTCTCCACATGGACGCCGAGTTCCGGGGCGGTGAGGTACAACCGGTCGCTGTCACAACTGACCGCCAGGTCGGCCGCCGTGAGCACGGAATCCGAGGCGATTTCGCGATGCTCACCGAGGCTGACGACGGTCGGGAGAACCTGAAGGCTGCGGGCGACGTGTGCGCTGGCGGGGTCCAGCGGCGGGAACGACAGCTGAACCGAGAGAACGCCATCGTCGTTCGGTGAGCCGAGCAGCGGTGATGTCAACGTCGCACGGTCGTGCTGGTCGAGCAGGTGCAGAAAACGACCGATGACGACGCCGGCCGATCGAGATACCGCGGTGACCGCGAGCCGGAATTTCCCTGCTTCCAGGGCCCGCATGTTTGTGGAGTCCACGCGGGCGCACAGCTCCAGGTGGGATGGCAATCGCAGTGAGTGCAGAGGCACATGCTCCAACTCAGTGATCAGCTTCTCGTCGAGGACGACCTCGTGCTGCCCGTCCAATGCGGCAGTCTGAGCGAGGGCCAGCAGCCGCTCGTCCCGAGACGTCCGTGGAAGGCGAGTGGCTGGCGTCGCGCCGGGGTAGCCGTCAGGCCAGCCGATCCCGCTGTCGGCGACTACCTCCAGCAGCGGCACCTGAGCCCCCGTACCGAACCGCTGATAGAAGCGCCGGTGATAGGCGGCCCAGTTCGCACTGGGCCCAGGCCGGGAGGTCAGGCGCGCCAGCAGCAGCGCAGCCCGTTCGGCTTCACGCGCGACCGTCTCGGGCAGCGCAACCTCCACATCCAGCCTCAGATCGACCGCGAGAGGGTTGCGCCGCGACGAAGCCAATTTCCTCATGGACGTAGCTGCGTCTGCCCGCAGCGTGCGCCGCGCGGCAACGCCACTGCGCCGATGCTGCCCCAGCTGGTCGTGGAGGTCGTTCAGGGCCACGTGGTACTCGGCGGCCACCTCGCCGATCGGCGCCAGCTCGCGCACCAGGTGCCTCAGGGGATCGGGCTCGGTGCTCGGCGCGTGGAGGTTGGTGACGAGCACCCGGTGGGCGACCAGGGTGGTGAGCAAGTCGGTCACCGTGCCGGCGGCAGCGTGCGGAAAGCTCTCCTGAACCTTGGCGCGTAGGGCATCGAAGCGCACTGGTTCGCGAGCTTCGGCCACCGCGACGCGGACCGGGCCGGAATACCGGAGTTCGACTTCAACAGCACGGGTGCCTGTGCTGTCCGTCGACGGCAGGTACGGCACGACGAGGCGTCCGCCTCTTACCACCAGCGTTGTGTTGGCGATGACGACCAGGTGGGCCAGGACGACGGGCTCGCTCTCCAACAAGCCGATAACTTCGGCAAGCCACCCAGCGTCAGCCGCGGCGACCGCTTCGTGATTGCCGCCCGAACGTTGGTACGGCACCGAGGCGAACCGAGCAGCGGTGACCCCGGCGAACAACCCGTTGGGCGTCGGACGGCCGGTCAACCGCAGCAGATAGCGCATCACGGACAAGACCGCGCGCCGCACATCTCGACTACCTGGGTCTTCAGCCGCGCACAACGCGCTGACACGATCAGCGAGTACCGGGCTGGCGTGGCTGACGGCATCCCGGACGCCCTCGACCTCCCACACCTGGCGCAGCCAGGCCACCCATCCGATCACGGCCCCAACGCCGGATGACCGGAACACAGGCCACGCTGGGAGCCGCAGGCCACCTTCGGCAACTGCCCGGACCAAGGCACCACCTGCGGCTCGGAAGTCGACACGGTCGGGCGAAGCCGTTGCCACCGGGAACCTTTCAGGGAGTGGGGACGGCGATCGAACGCCGGCCCAAGCGGGCCGACGTCCGATCACTCGTGATGATCAGGCGGCGCTGATGCAGGTCGACTTCTCGCATGTGTGTCCGCAGCCGTCATCCGTCATGTTGATCAGATGCGCCGGGTCCACCACCTCGACCAGCGTGATGTCGAGGTCGAACTCCGAGTCCGTCGCGTCCCCCGCAGCGGGCGTGGCCACCGTGGTCGGCGGCCACTCCATCTGAACCGTCACAGATCCTCCTTCGTGGGTTACACGCCCCGAGTCCCGTACGCCGATGCGGACGCGGTGCATCCCCACCAGCACGCCCACCAAGAGGAATTCACATCGAAGTGGAGGGTGGCTCCACCGCCTCGCATTCCCAGCGGCGCGTTCTGGTGAAGGTCGCTTCCAGGCACTCGGGGCTGCGCCGGACGCGGAAACTCGCCCGGACTACAGCGACCCCAGTCAACTCCCGGTGATCAACGACAACCAGAGCGGAGACAAGGCGGCCATGAGGCGGCAATGAGGCGTCACCGCCTCTGAACTGCGAAAACATCTCTTGGTGTGCGATCGTCCGAACGGGTGCAGCTCACCGAGAGGGTGATCAGACTTGACCGGCAGCTGGCTATCGTGGCGGCGGACCAATCGCATCGAACAAGACGCATGACCCGTGTGACGGCATTGGCAGACATACGGCGTGGTCACTCGCCGATCAGGCTGGTGGCGGAACCGGGCAAACGAGGTGAACAGCGTGGGCGGCAAGCGCGAGGCATTTGCAGCTCGGCGTGAGGCGATGGGCTTCACCCAGGAAGGGCTCGCCGCCGCTGTGGGCGTGGAGTTCTACACCGTTGGTCGGTGGGAACGTGGTGTGCTGACGCCTCAGCCGTGGCGGCGTCCTCGAATCGCGAAAGCGCTCGATGTCTCGCTCGAAGAGTTGAACGTGCTGCTCGATTCGCCGGATCTGCCACAGCCGGTCATAGGGCAAGTGCTCCTGGGACGGCCCCCAGAGACCTCCCTTGTGCCGAGTTCGCCAGCGTCGGCGATCACGGCCGATCAGGTTGATGCGAGCGACGCATTTAGTCCTGAGATCGCCGAGCATGTCCGTCGGAGTCGGGAGGAGTGGCTTCGGGTCCGTCGCGCTGCGGGCGCGCGGGGGCGTGAGCTGACGGAGTTGGCCGCATGGTTGTACCCGGTCAGCAAACGTGCACCCGGTGGCCATGTACTGACCGGTCCGGATTGGCTGCTGGACACGCCCGTGGAGCTGGACTCGGTGCGGCTGAAGTTCTCCGAGGTCGAGCGTCCGGTGTCGAAGCTCAAGCCGGTGGACCACGTGTTGCCGCTCACCGCTCGTGGCGAGCGCTATGCCGGCTACAGCCGGGCCGTGCGGGACCTCGTACGACCTCGACTACTGGAGAACCGACTTAGCTACCGGCTGTTGGAGGTGTCCCAGCGCAACGGACTGGAGTTGACGTTCGGGACCACCACGTTCTTCGAAGTGTTCGACATCAAGGAGTGCCTCGCTCACGAGTTCAAAGCCGCCTGGCTGGCCTCGGGTGGGTCGGTCCCAGACTGGAGCGCACTGCCGCTGCGCTCGACGATCGGCGACCCGTTCGACCCCGCCCGAATGTTGATGTCACCCGGCATCAGCACTCTGACGATCCGCAAGGACCGGCGGGGCGAGCACCGGTTCATGATGCACCAGCGCGACGGCCGCGCCGTCGCCGACGGCGGCGGCATGTGCACCGTCATGCCCTCCGGAGAATTCCAGCCCTCATCGCTCGCCGCAGTCGATGTGCACAACGACTTCTCCCTGTGGCGCAACATCATGCGGGAGTACTCCGAGGAATTTCTCGGCAACCCCGAACATGACGGGGCCGGGACCAGCTCCATCGACTACGCCGAGCAGGAGCCGTTCCGCTCCTTCGAGCAGGCACGCGCGGACGGCCGGTTTCGGCTGTGGCACTACGGCTTGGTCATGGACGCACTCACGCTGGGCGCAAGCCAACGTACCGTTGCCGTGTTGGACGACGAGATCTTCGACCGCTTGTTCACCGGGCTGGTGGCAACCAACGACGAAGGCCATGTTGTCGGTGAGGGCGGTCGGACCGATATGCCCTTCACCAGCGAGGCGATTGACCGACTTGAGCCACGTCTGTCGGCCAGCTCCTTGACCTTGTTGCGCCTGGCATGGCGTGATCGACAACTCCTGCTTGGCTGAGAACGTGCGCTCGGTGAAGGGCGGTCATTTAGCTGATCAACCGAGGTTGTCGTGCTCTGGCAAGGGCCGCGCGCTGCTGTCAGGCCGGTCTCGGTGAGTCTGTAGAAACCGACGTCTGGGGCGCCGCGCCGTGTGCGGATCAATCTCCTCCCACCGGTCCTCCGCCCATCCGAGCACGGCCTCGGCGATGCGTCGGTGGTCGGGTGCACATCGCTTAGCGGGTGGGCGAGAATCACCTAGGGGCGGGTGTCCAGTAGCAGTTCGCGTACGGCCGCTGCGGTGGGTTTGTTGACCTAGTGGAGCCCGGTACCGAGTACGTGGTTTTCTTCGCAAGATGCGGGATCTGGCCCACTTTTGGTTGGTGATCGGGCATGCTGCGAGGTCGCCGGTGTCAGTGGCGAACCGCGGTGAGTAGAACTCGTTTGCGCAGTAGCGCGAGGCCGGCTCTGCAGAACATCTGTCGTTTGATCATCTTGATGTGGTTGACCCGGCCTTCGGCCGGGCTGGAGTTCCAGGTCGCTGGTCAGGCCGGCGGTGACGGTCTCGACGGCGCCGGAGACTCGCGATTAACGTCACGGTCGGCGCTTTTCCTGAGAAGGAGAGAGGCCTTCTTGCGCTTAGTAAGCGTAAGAAGGCCCTCTCGCAATTAATTCCCTAGTGATTGCTCTTGCGGACGATGCTCGTCGGCCATGGCATGGTCTTCAGGTGAGCCAGCAGCTCTCCCCAGGCGCTGGCGCCGAAAACAAGCTGATCCCCCAGCGGGTCCTTCTCGTCACGGATTCGGACGCCACCACCGGCTAGTGCGACACCGACGCAACCACCGGATCCATTGTCTGAATACGTGCTCTTCTTAAAACGGTACAGGTCACCTTCCATACCCGCACCCGCCCTTCAGGGTTGCCTTCACAGGTTCGTGGCCAGTCTATCCAGGAGGTTCCAGCTCTCCTCCGGCGTCAGCGCAACGCCCTGCTCCGGATCGATCATCCACTCGAAGATGGCCTTGTAGCGGGCCAGGTGCTCTCCGCCCAAGTACCAGGCGACCCGGTCGTGTTCGAGGTGGACCACGTCCGCCTTGGGCTCCGGCGGTACGCCGTGGGCGATCCGGAAACCGGCGTCCTGGACTACGTACCCGCCAGCTGCGAGGGGAACGATTTGAATCTTCTTGCCAGGCTTGGCGGCCACTTGTTGTAGGTGGCGGCAGAGTCCCTTCATGACCGAGGAGCCGCCCACCATTCGATGAAGCATCGCCTCGTCGATCGTCACGTGAACGATCTTGTCTTCCAGCTTTTCCAGTCTGATCTGGCGTAGCTCCACAGATCGATCGAGGTCTGCGGCGGTGCTCTCGGGCTGCACTGCCCTGCGGAGAGCGCGGATGTAGTCGGGCGACTGGAACGGACCGTAGGGCTGGCCGGTGCCGTGTGCCCAGATCTCGTCGCAGATGCCCTCGACTTGCGCCCAGTCCAGGGTTTCGGCATTGGCGACATCGCTGTAGGTCTGAAGTGGGTTGGCCTGTCCCGTCTGCTTGGCCCACTTCTTGAGCTCGGCTGTCTCCTCCTCGCTAGCGCCGTACTCCTGGCACATGATCTCGACGTAGGCGAGGCGGATCGACTGCTGGCCAGTCTCCATCTTGCTCAGCGTGCCCTGTCGGAGATCAAGCCTCTCGGCGATCGCCTTGACCGACACGCCGGCCTCCTCGCGGAGCTCGCGCAGCCTCTCGCCCAGGCGGCTTCTCACGAACGGTGTTCGCGGCTGAGCGTCCTTCGCCATCCATCCTCCTGTGCCTCCTGAGGTGACCAAGTGTGACCGACCTCGAACGAGCGATGCGAGGCACGTCCACCGAACGGATTATTCCCCGAGGAATTATTCCTGGGGTAACTTCGACTGTGGTCGACGTCGTCGGCGGCCCGTCTCAGCCTTCGCGGGTTCGAGCAAGACCGAGGCGGGTCAGGTGGTCCGGCCTGCCGTATGCGCTCCCCTCGCATCGGTGGTGTCCGGGCCACCTCGCAGACAAGTGGCGCTTCGCACGACCGCGGGTTCGCCCGCGTGCCGATCTATGCAGCTGGCGAACGCCATGCAGCCCGAACTAGCGGGGAACTGCCGGAGGTGCGTTATGCCGACTGAACTGCTGATCGGCCTGGGATTGGTGGGGGAGTTGCGGCACGCAGTTCCCGCTACGGAACCTGCCTTGCGCCTGGCCGACCGCTCCGGGTGGAGGCTGCAATGATCTCCGGACTCACGCCTCCCGAGCGCTTCCGGTGGTTGCCGTACGACGGCGCTCGCCATGCGGTGCCGCGTGAGTTGACGATGCCGGGCTTGAGCGGAACCACCCTGTGCGGCGAGCCCGTCGTCATCCCGGATGCGCCACCGCCGAAATATCCGGACGGAATGTGGCCAGAGTGTGTGGCGTGTGACCGGGAGTGGCGCACGCAGGCCGGTCAGCAACCGCGACCCGTTCTACCTCCGCCCCGCAGCACCCTTGACGAGCCGCGCCCAGGGCGTACGCGGCGTCCGAAGACCGGAGTCAGCTCATGACGAACGGCGTTCTGGAGAAGATCCTGCGCGACGAGTTGACGCGCGACCTGGAACAGCTCGGCACCGTCGCAGCCGACGGTGACGACGCTTCCGTTCTTTCCATCGCGAGGCACGACATGCCACGCCTCGTGGCCGCCCTGATGGCATTGGTTGATCAGCACAAACCGGACGCGGACGGACGCTGCCGGGAGTGCCGGCGCGGCTGGTGGAAGCGCCTGCCGGGGCCATGCCGAATGCTGCTCGCCGTCCGGCTGGCCTGGACGTTGAACGGCCCGAAGCCGCAGGAGCCGAAGGCGCGCGTGTGCTCCGCGTGGAGGCCAGGCAGGGCGAGCCGGTGATCACCGTGGCGGCGCTGGAGATCCTGCTCGAAACCGAGGGCTACGAAAGCCACGCCTTCCCGGTGGACTACGTCGGGGAGATGCGCAGGGCGGAGTGCGGCGCGGAGTACGGCGCCGACCAGCTGGGGCCGACAGGGGACACGACGCCGGAGTGCGAAAAGTGCCAGCTGGCATACGGCACCTACATCGCGCAGAGGCTTGAGGAGCAGGTCCCCGCGATGCAGGCCCGGCTTCGGGACATGTTGGAGGACATGCCGGAAGGGGTGTGGACGTCGTGAGTGATGGCTTCGACCCGTTCCCGGATGTGCGCGCCGTGCTGGCCACGACGTACCTTACCGACCTCGCCAAAAAAGCCGACCTCCTTGATGGCCCAACCCAGACACGGATCGTCCGTGTGCTTACAGCCCGCAGCAAGGTTGTCCGCGGCTGGGCAACGGCGGAGCGCCGTGCGGCGGTACTTCTGTCCCTGGGCCTGTCGCTGAACGTCGTTGCGATCCTGTACGTCGCTACCGGCACATACTCACCGTGGTCGGTCATAGCCCTGGTTGCGGGAACCGGCGCGCTGAGCGCCGCAGTGCTCTTCCTGTGGCGCGGTAACCAGGACGCCTTGGCGTTAGCCATCGGCACCTACATCGATGTCACCCCACGGCCCGAGCAGAACGGCGACGCGGTCGAGTAACCGTCCACTCTGGACACCCTCTTCTTCCTTGGGATAGTTGTGCGTTTGCTTACAAAGGTTAACGAGTCGGAGCGCTCCGCGTGGTTGCGCAAGGTCGGCGTGGAGCTACGTGCCCATCGAGAGCGCCGAGGCGTGAACGTCGAAAGCGTGTACGTTCGAGGGCGCTCTCGCTCGTGGAGCATTCCCGTCGACGAGGTTGTCGGCCTTGAAGCCGGACGTCATTGGGTCTCGCTGACCGACCTGTTCGGGTTGTGCGAGTTCCTCGATGTCGACATGTGGGGCCTGCTCTGCGACAGCTACCGGTACGTGCTGAGTGCGAAGGGACAGCTTCCGCCGTTGGCGTTCGAGAAGAGCAGAGACATCTTCGGTGTCGCGATGGCGTACCTGTGGGTAGGGCTGCCAACATCCACTCTGGCCTTTGTCGAGTGGTGTTGCCGACAGCCGCTGGATTGCGTCTGCGGCGCTGACTGTTCTTGCGCGTGCGAGGGCTGCCATCTCAGCCGTCGCCGACGCCAGACACTGCTCCGAACGTGGCGCCCACGGCCTTCGGCACTGAACGAGCTGACGTTACCGGCGGACAACGATCCGCATCAGGTGCCCACCAGCGACTGACGAAGGCTTCACGTGTACCACGACGTCGATCGAGACTCCTACCGCCGCGCGATGGCGGACACGCTCAAGATCCTCCTGGAGCGCTCTGGCCTGAGCTACAACGAGACGGTGAAGCGCGCGGCCCTGGCGCCGGGCGCGCTCGGCAAGTTCATCATCGCCGATATGGTGCCGTCGATGGAGTCGCTCGTCCGCCTCTGCGCGGCGTTCGACATCAATGTCTTTGCGGCACTCCTGCAGGTCTACGAGACATGCCTTGCGGCACAAGGAAAGTTGCTCCCGGCTGACTATGGCGAAGTCCCAGGCCGTCACGAGCTGGCCGCCGTGCTGGCCTTCGCCGGGGCTCCGGTCTCGGCGATGTCCTTCGCGCACTGGTGCTGTAACAAGGCCTTCGGCTGCCGGTGCGCGCCGCGGTGCACATGCTCCTGTGCCGGCTGCCATCTCACGGCAGAGGAGCAGGAGCATGTTTTCGAGGTCTACCGCCTGTCGCCGCCTGCCCCCGGCTGACAGGCGCTACCGGGGCAGGGCTCTCCAGGGAGGCCCTGCCCCTCCTTATCAATCACATCCGGACAGGAGGACTCACGATGACAACCACGCCAAGGCGCACGTCCAAGCCCAAACCCAAGACTCTTGACCTCACGCTCGCGGAGCGCGAGAAGTACCTCGCCAGACTTGCCAGGCGTTACAAGAACGGGGAGAGCATCCGGGCCATCGCCAAGAGCATCGACCGCCCGTACGGAACCGTTCACCGGTGGCTGTCCGAGGCCGGAACCCAGTTCCGGCCCCGTGGCGGCAGCAAGCAGAAGCCGATCCCGACGACGGCTCCGATCCCGACGACGTCGTCGCTGATCGACACGCGCGGATGCTGATCTCATGGTGGCTGACTTACCGCCTCTACCGCGACGAACGCGCGCTGTGGGTCGCCGATGCGAAGGCCGACGGGCTCAGCCTGCCGCAGATCGCCGTCTCGCTCGGCCTCCCGGAAACGCACATCGGCACTGTGCACCCCTGGTTGGTCCGCGGCCGATACCTCCAGTACCGAAGAGCGCTGCCGGGAAACGAAGGAGGAGACCAAGTTGACTGCCACTGTGGACTACACGCGCCACGGCGACGCCGACCTGGTCGCGTTTGTACGCGCTGGAACCGTGGCCGCCTTCGGTCCGTTGTACGAGCGGCACGTCACCGCGGCGACACGTCGCACCCGCTATTTCGCGCGTTGCAGCGCCGAGGCTGACGCGCTGGTCTCTGACGGCTTTATGCAGGTACTGGAGGCCTTGCTTGCCGGTGGAGGGCCGACCGAGTCGTTCAGCGCGTACCTGTGGAGGACGATCACGAACCTCGCGTTCGCCCGCTCGCGGAAGGAAGCGCGTGAGGTGCCCACCGAGGCTCCGCCGGTTGACGATGCTGGTCGCGGGCATGTGCGTCAGGAATCCTTCCTGGACCTGGCAATCGAGGGCGTCGTGGACCGTGCGCTCGTAGTGCGCGCGTTCGAGAGGTTGCCCGGCACGTCGCAGCAGGTCCTTTGGTACACGGAGGTTCTGAACATGTCCCCGGCCGAGGCGGCACCGATTCTGGAGATCGCTCCGGGAGCCGTTGCGGCCCGCGCGCATCGGGCTCGTGACGACCTCCGTACAGCGTGGCTTGCCGCGCATGTTGACACCGTCAGGCCGGCGGGGCGCTGTAAGGCCATTGTGGACGAACTGGGCGGATGGATCCGTCAGACGTTACGTACCCGGCGCAGATCCGCGGTGGAACAACACCTCGGCGGCTGCCTGCGTTGCCGCAAGCTTGTCGCAGAGCTGGCGACGCTGAACGCCATACCGCCAGCAATGCCCGCTCGTGTCCACGGGACGCGCTCGGCATAGCAATACGAACATCGGCGAGCACGGCCTTCACCCCCGTCGTCCAGTTGTGGGGTGGCCTTGCTGCCGCTGGCGGCAAGAATCGCGGCGAAGTCGTGCAGCTTGACGTTGATATGTAGGGAGAGCTCGGGCAGCACGGTGAACGTCTGGTCGTCGTCGCATGGGTCAGGAGCGTGATCATGCCCTTGGCCTGCTCGATGACCGGCGGTGTGGCAGCGATCTTGCGCAGGTCCTGCAACTAGGTTCGGCGGCGGTCTGAGGCTCGGCATGACGTAACGACCGGCCCCTGCACACGACACTCTCGCCACGGGCACCCGCGACTGTTCCGAGTGAGAGGCCCCAGCTCCAGCTAGCCGGCAGACGGCCTGGAGGGCGTCAGGTCATCTGCTGCGTGAGCACGACGCTGAAGGCTCCGATGATCAGGAACGGGCCGAGCGGTACATCATGGCTGGGCCTCGATGATCGACTGATGCGTAGCACGAGCAGGGCGAGGGCAGCGCCGAACCAGCCAACGAGCGTGCCGACCAGAATCGCCGACAAGCCGAGCCACCCGAGAGCAAGGCCCAGCAGAGCTGAGAGTCGGAGGTCTCCACCGCCGAGCTGGCCGGGGCGAAGGAAGTAGAGCGCTCCGTAGAACGCGAGTAGGACGAGCATGCCAACTCCGGACCGGAGGAGCGGGTACGCGTCGCGGTCGAGCAGGGCAGCCATGCCGAAGAGTGCGGCGAGGACGATTCCGCTGGGCCAGATGAGCTGGGTAGGTAGCGTGCGGGAGTTCCAGTCGATCGCGGCCAGCGGGACACCAACCGCAGCGAGCCAGGAGTAGGCGAACAGGTCGGGTACGGCGCCGATGCGCCAGGCCAGTGCCGAGAACGCGACCGCGGTGACCACTTCGAGTAGGGCCGGTGGCGAGAGTCGCTCGCACCCTGGCGGGAGAAGTGAGCTTCGCTGGATGGCGATACGCAGGACGCTGGCGATGACGAGTCCGACCAGCCCCCAGCAGCCGATGCTGGCCGCGGTCACCGTGGTACTCGCGTCGTTCGCGTGCTCGCGGGTGCGGCAGAGCTCGTCAAGGCTGTACCCCCTGTGGCCCTCTTGTTGCAGCCTTCCGGTGTAACGAGCCTATTGCTCGGCGCCATTTGGACACGGCGGCATTAACCCATTTGGGCGAAGTTTGCCCGGTTTCCGCTGTTCCGACACTTGTGTCCCTTCATAGGGACATTGCGGTCTCCTAGGGGGCGCCAGGTAGACGTGAGGAGTACGACACTAGATCGAAAGGACTTTTCGCAGATCGGAGGGGGTGCACGTGGTCGGGGGCAACGTACAAGGCCGCAACGGCTGGCGCAGGGTGGGACTGGCGGTTGTTGGACTCGCGGCGCTGACGTTGGTGGCCTGCAGTTCGAACTCGTCCTCGACGCCTGGGGGCACGACTGGGACGGCAACGCCGCCATCGACGACCAGCCTTCCGCCGTCGTCGGCTTCTCCCGCGGACACCGCGCGTCAGCAGGCGACGGCTGCCTACACGGGCATGTGGCGGCAGATGGCCAAGGTGGGCGAGACCGCGGATTGGCAGTCGCCTGAGCTCGCGAAGTACGCGACTGGCGACGCGCTCGGGGTGATCAATCGCAGCCTGTACACCGATCACCTCAACGGTGTGGTGTCCAAGGGTGCGCCGACGAACAACCCCCAGGTGTCCAGTGCGGAACCCGCTGCGAATCCGACCACGGTCATGATCTCGGACTGCAGTGACAGCTCGAACTGGCTGAAGTACAAGGACGGCCAGTTGCTCAATGACGCACCGGGCGGACGGCGATCGATCACCGCGGAAGTCAAGAAGCAGCAGGACGGCACGTGGAGGGTTACCCGCTTCGCCGTGGAGGGGGTGGGTTCGTGTTGAAACGTCTGGGAGTTGCGGTCGGCCTGTCTGCGACCGTGATGCTGGCGAGCGCGTTGCCCGCGTTCGCGGACGATGGGTACGGGTTTACCGACTGCACGCAGTACCCCAACCCTGGTTGTGAACTTGGTGCAGGCAAGAACCCTCGGCCCGGAAACGGTAACCAGGGCAACGGGAACAGCAAGCCGAATCCTGGCAACGGCAATCCCGGCACGGGGCAGTCCAATGCCAATGGCGACACGATCGTCGGCGGTATCACCAATCTGGCCCAGTGCGGCTACGTGCGCAGCGACTACCAAGGCCCGCCACCGGGAGGCGTGCAGCCGGCGGCCTTCCATGTTCCGCCGAAAACCGGTGCGGTCACGGCGGTGCCTGCGGTGTATCGGCCGCAGCGCGAGTCGGCCACCGTGCAGTTCGCGGTCGCGCAGCCGCGGTTCGCGCAGGCTCAGCCGCCGTCCGGTGCTTGGTACGTATACAAGTGCACCGGCCCCGGCTTTGCGGATGCCCTGTACCGGCCGCCGGTCTGGATCGCTGACGGCCAGCCAGGCCCGGTGCCGTTGCCGTCGCCGGCCGAGCTCGCGGCGCAGGCGCGGAACCAGCTGCGGCTTCCTACTCCGAAGATCAAGGCGAACCCGGCGGGCGATCAGCTGGTCAGCCTGCCGACGTGGTTGTGGCTGGACCGCAGCAGCTGGGGTGACGTCTCGGCCACCGCG
Source organism: Lentzea sp. NPDC004782 (assembly GCF_040609115.1). Classification (NCBI taxonomy): domain Bacteria; kingdom Bacillati; phylum Actinomycetota; class Actinomycetes; order Pseudonocardiales; family Pseudonocardiaceae; genus Lentzea; species Lentzea sp. NPDC004782. The sequence goes on along the minus strand of NZ_JBEXJN010000005.1, from coordinate 113,517 downwards.
TCGGTGCCGGGCGTGTCGGTGACTGCGGTCGCGAGGCCGACCTCGGTGACGTGGTCGATGGGTGATGGCGGCTCGGTGACCTGCACTGGCCCTGGCTCGCCGTTCCCCGCTAGTGGTGACCCGAAGAGCGCCTCGCCGGACTGCGGCTACACGTACAAGACGTCTTCGGCCGGGCAGCGCGCCGACGCGTTCCCGGTGACCGCGACGGTGAACTGGACCGTGACGTGGTTGGGCGCGGGCCAGGGCGGCACGTTCCCGAACATGACGACCTCGGCCTCGGTGGCGTTCCGCGTGGCGGAGAGCCAGGGAATCGCGACCGGCTGAGCAAAGCCTCCCGCCTCACGAGGGCGGGCGTGCACAACGAAACACCCTGTTGCGAACAAGGCACGTCGAACACCCGAGTCGACGCGTCGCGATGGCGTCATGCCTGAAGGAGGTCGGTGGTGACCACTACCGCAGGTTCGACCAGTACGGACACGACGCAGAAACCAGCGTCGCCGAACGCGTGGGCCGGCCGTGACGGCAAGACTCCTTCGCGTTTGAGCGGCAGCGGCCGGCGCCGCAGCGTGCCCTACCTGTTGCTCGGCGTTCTGCTGGTCCTGGTGTGCGCGGCCGGCGGTGTGTTCGCCGGAATGCAGCTGGGTGACCGGGAAAGCGTGCTCGCGCTGGCCCGTCCCGTTGCCGTAGGCCAAGTTCTGACGGCGCAGGATCTCAAGCAGGTCAGCATGGCCGCGGACTCCGGCATGGACGTGATGCTCGCATCTGCTGCGTCCACAGTGGTGGGTCAGCCGGTTGCGTTCAGCCTGCCCGCTGGCTCACTGGTGACCCGTTCGGTGCTCGGCGCACCGCAGATTCCGGCGCATGGCAGGGCAATCGCCGCCGTGGGGCTGAAGCCGGGACAGTTCCCGCCCGACCTGTCGCCCGGTACCACCGTCGCGGTCCTCACGACTCCAGGGCAGGGCACGACGACCGGAACGTCGACCGGTTCCGGACAGACGTCGTCGTGGACCGCGGTGGTGACAGGCATCGCCACGCGCGAGACCGAGCAGACCACGGTGGTGTCGCTGCAACTGTCCGAATCGGACGCTCGCGCATTGGCATCGGCCCCGGCGGGGCAACTGAGTCTGGTCGCGATCTCGGGAGGAGGCCGCTGATGCTCATCGCCGTCTGCTCGCTGAAAGGGTCGCCGGGCGTGACCACCCTGGCGACCGCGCTCGGCGCCCGTTGGCCGGGCCAGGAGAACCCGATCGTGGCCGAGGTCGACCCTGCTGGCGGTGACCTGATGGCCCGCTTCCGGCTGCCCGACACTCCGGGCCTGGTCAGCTTGGCCGCGGCGGCACGAGGCCGTAGCGGTGTCAATCCGAATCTGCTCGGCCAGCACACCCAGCTTCTCCCTGGTGGCCTGCGGGTGGTGCTCGGCCCGGTCGGTGCCGAACAAGCTCGCGCCGCCCTGACGGTGCTGGCCTCGGGCCCGTCCTCGCCGCTGCGGCGGGCCACAGACCAGCCGGAGACCACGGTCATCGCCGACTGCGGCCGGGTCGATCCGGACTCACCCGCGTTCCCGATCATCCGCAGCGCGGACGCGATGCTGCTGGTCGCCCGCCCACATGACGACGAGCTCGCGCACGTCGCGCTCAAGCTGCAGGCCGCCCAGCAGTGGTCACGACGCCCGTGCTTCGTCCTGGTCGGCGACGGCTACCCGACCGCGGAGGTTTCCCTGGCGCTGCGCATCCCGGTGATGGGTCGCGTGCCGCGCGACGACAAGGGCGCCGCGGTGTTGTGTGGCCAGGGCACCGGCCGACGTGGGCCCGACAAGTCCGCGCTGGGGCGGGCTGCCGCCAGGATCGCGCTCAACCTTTATGCGCACGGGCACCAGCCGACCGGCAACGGCGCCCGTGCCCCGCACCTGCGGCTGGCCGTTCCGGGTGAGCCGGTCTCGGGTGCGGCGCTGCAACCGCTCGGGCCGCAAACTCGTAACGGGGCGACGCCATGACGCCACCTGATGTCGGTGATCCGCGCCTGGCGGCGTCGACCAACGGCGCCGGCCCGAACCTGGCTGCCCACCACGCGGCTGGACCGGCGGATCTGCCACACCGGCCCGCCGGGGAAGCCGCCGCGGTGGAACGGCTGCGGCAGCACCTGCGCGAGGAGTTGTCCACCCAACTCAGCAGGCGCATCCGGGCTGACGAGACCGCCGGCCGCCCGCCGATGGACGCCCCAGCACGCCGCCGGCTGGCTGAGGCGATCCTGACCGACGCGGCCGAGGCGCACGCCCAAGCCGAGCTGCGCAACTCCGCCACCGGCGGGATGCTCGTGGCGCCCGAGGTCGAGCAGCGCCTGATCCGCCAGGTCCTCGACGAGGTCTTCGGCCTGGCCGGTCTGGAACCGCTGCTGGCCGACACCGACATCGAGAACATCAACATCAACGGCGACCGTGTCTTCGTCAAGTACGCCGACGGCCGACGCAAGCGGTTGCCCCCGGTGGTCGGTTCGGACACCGAGCTGATCGAGCTCATCCGCGACCTGGCGACCCGTTCGGGAGTGGAGGAGCGCCGCTTCGACCGCGGCAGCCCGATCGTGAATTTCCAGCTGCCTGGTGGCGAGCGTGTCTCGGCGGTCATGGCGGTCACCGCGCGCCCGTCAGTGTCGATCCGCCGGCACCGGTTCACCAAGGTCACGCTGGCCGAGCTGCGCGAGAACGGCACCATCGACCTCGCGCTGGAGAGCTTTCTGAAGGCTCTGGTGCGGGCCAAGCGCAACGTCCTGGTCACCGGCGGCACGGCGATCGGCAAGACCACCCTGCTGCGCGGCCTGGCCTCGGCCATCCCGTCGTGGGAGCGGCTGATCACCATAGAGGATGTCTTCGAGCTCGGCCTCGGCGAGGACGCCGAGACGCACCCGGACGTGGTGGCGTTGCAGGCTCGCGAACCGAACATCGAGGGGCAGGGTGAGATCTCGCTGTCGGACCTGGTGTGGCAGTCCCTGCGGATGAGCCCGGACCGGGTCATCGTCGGCGAGGTCCGCGGCCCGGAGGTCATCCCGCTGACCAACGCGATGTCCATGGGCAACGACGGCAGCATGGGCACCCTGCACTCCTCCAGCAGCCAAGGCGCGTTCACCAAGCTGGCTGCCTACGCCGTGCAAGGTCCCGAGCGGTTGCCGATGGAGGCGACCAACCTGCTTGTCGCTGCGGCGCTGCACTTCGTGGTGCACCTGGAAAAGCCCCGCGACGACCCGAGCAAGCGCGTGGTGTCGTCCATCCGGGAAGTCGTCGGCGCCGATGGCGCCCAGATCATCAGCAACGAGGTCTGGCGCCCCGGCCCGGACCTGCGCGCCGTACCGGGCGCGCCGTTGCGCACCGACACCGTCGACCTGCTCGTCGAGGCGGGCTACGACCCGGACCTGTTCGAGCGGCGCGAAGGGTGGTGGAGGCCATGACCACGACCGCCGCCCTGTTCGGCCTGCTCGGTGCCGGTGCGGCCGTCGGTGTCCTGCTGATCGCCACCGGGCTGCGCGGCCGACCCGCCCGTCCGGCGACGCCGTCGCGGCTCAGCGCTTGGCTGGCCGCACGACATGACCGCAAGCGGGTCGGCTGGCTCGTCGTGGCCGTGCTCGCCGGCTTGGCCGTCGGCGCGGTCACCGGCTGGGTGGTCGCCGCCATCCTGACCGCGCTCGCGGTCGTCGGCCTGCCGCGGATCCTCGGCTCAAACGTCGACCACAAGCGCCACCTCGAACGCATCGAGGCGATCGCCGGGTGGACGGAGATGCTGCGCGACACCCTGGTCGCCGCGGCCGGCCTGGAACAGGCCATCCTCGCCACCGCCCCGGCCTGCCCCGAGGCAATCCGCGAGGAGATCACCGAGCTCGCCGTCCGGCTGGAACGCGGCGAACGCCTCGCACCGTCGCTGCGCCACCTCGCCGACCAGCTGCGCGACCCCACCGCGGACCTCGTGATCTCCGCGCTCGTGCTGGCCGCGGAGCACCAGGCCCGGCAGCTGGCCGACCTGCTCGGCGAACTCGCTAGCGAGGCACGCGAGCAGGCGTCCATGCGGATGCGCGTCGAGGCCGGCCGCGCCCGTACCCGGACCAGCGTGCGCGTCATCGTGATCACCACGCTGTCTTTCGCGATCGGGCTGGTGCTGCTCAACCGCGGCTACGTCGCCCCGTACGACTCCGCGTTCGGGCAGATCATGTTGCTGTTCGTCGGTGCGCTGTTCGCGACAGCTTTTGCTTGGCTGGCAAGGATTGCGCGGATGCGTGAGCCGGAGCGCTTCCTCACGGAGCTGGACACGATCCGACCGCACGACGCCGACGTGGACGTCGATGACTTGCTCACCGGGAAGGGGGCGTCGTCATGATCAGCGCGTTGTTGTGGGGTGCCGGGCTCGGCGTCGGCTTGTGGGCGCTCGTGGTCTACGTGTTTCCGCCGAGGCCGCCGCTGCGCGCTCTGGTCGACCGGTTGCACGCGACGCCCGCGCCGCCACCGATCCTTACCGCGGACTCCGACGGCTGGGCGTTGCGTGTGGGCCGGCCGTTCATCAAGCCGTTGGCCGCGCTCGGGTTGCCCAACCGCAAACTACGGAACGACCTCGCGGTCACCGGCAAGAGCATCGAGCACCACCTGGCAGAGAAGGCCACGTTGGCGCTGACCGGGCTGCTGCTGCCGATCCTGATGCAACTGCTGTTCGTCGTGGCCGATGTTGGTCTCGGCTGGGAAGTCCCGGCGGTCGCGAGCCTGCTCTTTGCGCTCGGTGGGTTCCTGTTGCCGGATATCAGCGTGCGGCAGGAAGCCGAGCGGCGGCGCTCGACCTTCCGGCACGCGCTGTCGGCCTACCTGAACCTGATCCGGGTCCTGCTGGCTGGCGGCGCCGGAGTCGACGGCGCGCTGTCGGACGCGGTCGGCATCGGCAAGGGCTGGGCCTTCCAACAGCTGCGCCGCGCGCTGGTCACCGCCAAGCTGACCCGCACGACACCGTGGTCGACCCTCGGTCAGCTCGGTGCCGAGCTCGACGTGCATCAGCTGTCCGAGCTGGCCGCCTCGGTCAGCCTCGCCGGCACCGAGGGCGCCCGCGTGCGAGCCAGCCTCGCGGCCAAGGCCGCGGCGCTGCGCACTCGTGAACTCACTGACGCTGAAGGCGAAGCGCAGGCCGCCACCGAACGGATGAGCCTTCCCGTGGTGATGCTGTTCGGCGGGTTCCTGATTTTCATCGGGTTCCCTGCCCTCGCGAGCGTGCTGGGAGGTCTCTGAAGTTCCCACAAGGACTGTCCATACCGGACCCCGAACCGCAGGGGAGAAGCTGATGTTCACCGAAGTTCAGATCCTCATTGCCCGCATCCGGGCCGAGCTGGAGCGGCTGCGCCGCGACGAGGCGGGTTACTCGACCGAGGCGGTCGTGGTGACCGCGTTGCTGGCGGCGCTGGCCATCGGGGTGATCGCGATCATCGTCGTCAAGGTCACCCAGAAAGCCAACGGGATCAACCTGTAGGCCGGTGACCACGATGCCTCGACGCCCCAGCCGACCCCGCACGCCGAACACGCGCGAGCGTCCACACCGGATGCGCGTGCGGGCGGCGCTGCACCGGCTGCGGACGGATCAGCGTGGCGCCGGCACGGTCGAACTCGTCATCGCAACGCCCCTGCTGTTGCTGCTGATCCTGTTGATCGCGCAGTTCGCGCTCTACATGCACGCCACCCACATCGCCCAAGCCGCCGCCTCCGAAGCCCTGTCCGCAGCACGGGTGTACGGCGCCAGTACGGCCGCGGGCAATGCCGAAGGACAACGAGTCCTCACCCAACTCGGAAGTGGCCCGCTGCAGGGAACATCGGTCAACGTCCAGCGAGGACCGAACCAAGCATCCGTGACGGTCACCGGAACCGTGATCAACGTGATTCCATTCGCGACCTTCACGGTGCACGCCGAAGCCGTTGGGCCCGTGGAGAAATTCACCCCGCCGACCGGTGCAGGGGCGGTGGCACCATGACCGCGGCCCGCCGTCTTCCCGTGTTCGTGCGCTCGATGCGCGCGAGTATTCGCGCGCTGCGTCGGAACGAACGAGGCTCCGCTGCGGCCGAGCTCACCCTACTGACCCCGCTCCTGATCCTGCTGCTGTTGTTCGTGGTGTTCTGCGGTCGGCTGGCCGACACCAAGCTGCGGATCAACGACGTCGCGCACCAAGCGGCCCGCACCGCCACCCTGGCCCGCACCCCATCGCAGGCCACCACCAACGCCCAAGCCACCGCCAGCGCAGCCCTGGCGTCCGCCGGGATCACCTGCCAGTCCTTGTCGGTGTCCACCGACACCCAGGGACTCAAGCCGGGCTCCACGGTGACCGTCACCGTGTCCTGCAGCGTCGGGCTCGGAGACCTGACCTCCCTCGGCGTGCCCGGCAGCCGGACGTTCCAATCCAGCTTCTCCTCCCCGGTCGATGTCTGGCGCGGCACCGCCCCGAACGCCCAAGCCGGAGGTGCGCCATGAGGCTGGCCGCATCGCTGCGCCGCCGAACCGGCCGGCTGCGCGAGGACCAGGCCGGTCGGGTGACTGCCTTCGTCGTCATCATCGCCCTCGCCGCGCTGCTGTTCGCCGGGCTCGTGCTCGACGGCGGGCTCGCCCTGGCCGCCAAGGTCCGTGCGATGGGGGAGGCGCAGGAAGCCGCGCGGGCCGGTGCCCAAGAAATCGACCTGACCGCCTACCGCACCGACGGCACCCTGCGCCTGGTCCCACACGAGGCCAGCGCCGCGGCCCACAGCTACCTCGCCGCCGCCGGCCACACCGGCACCGTGTCGGTCGCCGGCAACACGGTGAACGTGACCGTCAGCATCACCCAGCCGACTCAACTGCTCGGACTGGTCAGCATCGGCTCAATCACCGTCACGGGAACCGGGCAGGCCCAACCGCAACGCGGAATCTCCGGAGTACTCCCATGACGATCCCTACGCGCTCGTACCCAATTCAGTGCCACAACGGGGAAGGAGACCAGGATGGCGACGACTGAAGAGATCGAACGCCGTGTGGAGCAAGCCGACGCGGCTCGTAGCGCGAAGAGGGCCGCTGCGGCCAAGCGCGTCGGTGAGCTCGCATTGCTGCGGGCAGAGGTGGCCGAGAAACTCGGCGACATCGAGCGAGAACTCGGTGATGTTCTTGCTGAGTCCAGCGACGTCATCAGCGTTGACGAGCTGGCCAAGTTCACCGACGTACCGGCCACCGACCTCACCCAGTGGCTCAACGGCCGCAAGACGACTCGCCCCAGCCGCAAGCGGTCCACCTCCAGCACCGCTACCGCGAAACGGGATGCGAGCCAGGCATCGTCCACATCGAACCCGGCGCCGGTCACCCAGTCATCCGCGTCACCCGAGCTCGCCGGGCCTCGCAACGGCGCGGCGGACACCTCCACCCGGATTCCCACGCCGGTGACATGACGCCGCTGTCTCCGGTGGCATCCGCGGAGCCGTAAACCTGTACGTCCAAGGAATCGAGCACGTCGTGACCGCACACTCGCACTCCTCTCATCGGAAGCCGATACGGCCGAGGACAAGCCGACCAGGCTGGTGGGCGCTCGCCGTCACACTCCGGTTCGTGCGAAGTCTGCTCGCGCTCATCGTCCTGCTCGCGCTCGTGGCGGGCTTGCCCTGGGCCCTCGTGCACTTCGTGGGTTGGCCCCTGCCTGACCACGTGCCGACGTGGGACGAGATCCAGGCGACGTTGCTCAACCCGATGAGCGCACAGTTCCTGCTCAACACCCTGGCGGTGCTGTGCTGGATCGTCTGGTTCTTCTTCGCGCTCGACGTCCTGCGCTGCACCGTCGATGCGGCGCGCGGGATTACCTGGCCGCAGGTCCGCCCACCTGGCCCACTGCACGGGCTCGCCGCAGCCCTGATCGGCACCATCGTGCTGACCCTGCTCGACAACCGGACCCCGTACACCGTCCCGACCCTGACCGCCGCAGCCGTTACCGGCGATCTCGTGCCAGTTGCGGTCGTCGCGCCATTGACGCCCGGCCCGGCCACCCAGGCTGCAGACCCGCAGACAGCCGCGGCCGTGGTCCCGGCGACCACCTTGGTGATCGATCGTGCAGCACCTGCCCCGCCGGGCATGGTCCAGATCACGGAGGAAGTCCGACTTCCCCGAGACGGGATCTACGACAGCCTGTGGCGGGTCGCCGAACGCATCTACGGTCCCGGCGGCGGAAGCCGTTGGCCGGAGCTGTTCCAGCTCAACCGCGGCGTGGAGCAGCCCGACGGTCGCGCGCTGACCCAACCCAACCTCGTTCGCCCTGGCTGGAAGATCACCGCCTACATCGCGGCCCCGCCCGAACAGCATCCCGGCGAGCAGCAGCCGCAGGTACCGCCTCCGCAACCACTGCCTCCTCCGACGAGCACAGCGCCGACCACGCCACCGTCAACACAGCCCGCGCCGAACACGACCCCAGCGCCGGCCACGGACCAGGCTGGCGAGCACAGCGACGACCATGCCGAACCGGGACTCGACCTGCTGACGGGTGTGTTCGTCAGCCTCGGCCTGGCCGGAGCGATCACGACGGCCATGGTGTCGGCCCGGATGTGGCGCCGACGCTGCTACCGCGTCGGCAGCGGCGACCGCATCGACCTGCAGCGACCGATCGCGCCCGTAGTCCGCGCCCTGAGGGCCGCGTATGACCAGGACGACCACAGCGAACGCAGGCCCCTGGACAACGTGGAGTTCGTCGACCTCGCGCCCGCTCCACCGCGGATCCACATCACCGCCGCCGGGGATCTGGAACCCGACGACGAACCAGTCTCCGTACCGGCGAGGGTCGGCGTGCGGGGCGGTCGCGAACTCGCCCTGAACCTGGCCAGCACCCGTGGCCTCGGTCTCGCCGGCCCCGGCGCCACCGCCGCTGCCCGCGCGCTCCTGCTGCACCTGCTCACCGAACAGCAGCCCGGCGACGGCATCCGCGTGCTCGTACCCGCCGACGATCTGCACCTCGTCTTCGACGGCGCCGGCGTCGAGAACCTGCCATCCACCGTTCACGTCGTCGCCACGCTCGACGCTGCCCTCGATGAGATGGAAGCGGCTCTGCTCACCCGGACCCGCCACGTCATCGAGGAGACCGAAGCCCAGTTCGTCCCGGCCTCGCTCGTGCTGCTCGCCAGCCCCGCGCCCCACGCGGAACGCCGCCTGCAGGCCGTGCTCGACAACGGCTCGACCCTCGGCCTGGCCGGCGTGCTTCTCGGCCAGTGGCACCCCGGCGCGACCGTGCGCGTCCGCCACGACGGCACCGTTAGCGCGACCAGCCCCGGTCTCGGTGACGCCCTCGCCGACACGCACCTGTTCAGGCTGCCTGCCACCGACGCCGCTGAGTTGCTTGCCGTGCTCCGCGATGCCGAAGGCCCCTCCGACCTGGCTACGCCGAGGCGCGCAACCGGCGGCCTCACCGGCGACGAGCTCGTGCTGTCTGCGGACGATCACGACGTTGTACCGACGCCGCCCGTCCCCGAGCAGCGCTCGGTTGACGAGATGACTCAGCTTGAGTCCACCCGCTCGCTGGAACAGGAAGACAACCAGCAGTCCCGACTGGCCCCGAGCCTGCAGTTGCTGGACGTTCGCCCCATCCCCGTGGACGTCCAGCCAAACGGCCCGGCCTCAGCCATTCCGGACGACGACATCGACGAGCGCCGCACGACTGCCGAGGACGTCAAGCCAGCCGCAGGCCAGGAACCGGCCGCTGATGAACCCCGGAAACGGGACAACGGTGACGTGACAGCACCGCAACCCCCGCTGGTTGTGCATGTGCTGGGACGCCTGCACCTGGCCCTGCGCGACGACGAGGGCGACCGCGAGCTCAGCGGCGCGCTGACCCCGAAGCAACGGGAACTGCTCGTCTACCTCGCGCTGCACCCCCACGGCGTCCGCCGCGAAGTCCTCAACGAGGCCCTCTGGCCCGACAGCCGGCCGCCGCGGCCGTACAACTCGTTCCACAACACCCTGTCCATGTTGCGCCGTGCCCTCACTGACGCCACTGACGGCCGGCTCGACAACCTCGTTCTCAACGATGACGGCCGCTATCAGCTCGACGACGAACTTGTCGTCGTCGACTACTGGCAACTTCAGCACGCCCTGCAGGCGTCCAGCTCACCCGATGCCGAGGCCCAGCTGCATGATGCCGTCGAGCTCTATCAGGGCGACCTCGCCGAGGACCTGCTCGTGCCCTGGATCGAAACGTTCCGAGAGGCCACCCGACGCGACGTCCTGGACGCGCTTGGCGCACTGATCCGCGCGCACGGCGACAGTGAGCCAGAAACCATGCTCACGCTGCTGGAACGCACCCGGAAGCTCGACCGCTACAACGAGGGCGTCTACCGCGACATCATCCGCACCCAAGCCCGCCTCGATCAGTACGCTGCCATCCCGCGCACCCTCGCCCTGCTGACCACCACACTGGACGAAATCGGCCAGCGCCCCAGTGCCGACACACTCAACCTCGCCGACTTCCTCCAGCGCCGCGGCAGCAGCCGGCGGCCGGTCTCCACCAACAACGCCGCAGTCAGCTGAACCGCGTCCACCATCGCAGCGGTACCTCAGTCAGACCGATCATCGCCTTGCGGCGGATCGCCGTCCTCCAGCGTCTTCTGCAGGCGCTCGATCAGATCGAGGTTCTCTTCCGCCCAGTCGATCAGAGGCCGCGCCCGGACCAGCAAGTCCGCGGCAGCCGGCGTTAGCGAGTACACCACCGACCGCGGGAAGGTCCGCTCCTCGACCCGGTCCACCAGGCCTGCGGTCTCCATCCGGCGCAGGGTGCGGCCCAACGCCCGACTCTGAATCTTGCGGACCGTCCCGGTCCACGGGTCGAACGTAGTCATGTCCTGGATGGCGGCATGAAGCTCGTTGTAATGCAGGGGCCCAGCGCTCAACGCCACCAAGATGTGCGTGAGCCATTCCCCGTTCAACATATGACGGAGATCTCGCGACCGCGCTAGGTGCCTATCATCCCCCATTCCCATGTCCACCCCCAATGATCGTTCGCGACAGCCCGTCCGCACCTCGTCCCCGCAGTACAGGCGAGCCCTGAGATTCAGAGATTAGAATCGCGCCTTTCCGGTTGTGCGGGTATAGTTTTGCCCGATATCAGCGGGCCTGATGATCAGTGTCAAGGTTGTCAACGCTACGCCAAACGGGGTTCCCCGTGCAGCGTGTTTCTACTTAGGACGGACCGGTGTCACTACATCGAGTGACCGACTAGTAGATCAACAGTACGATCGGTGAATCGCTTTGTAGCGTCCTGGCCAACTACCCGACGACGGTCCGATCCAGCTACCTGTTAGAGCGGTAGCCCTCCAGTGCGACGAAGTGCCTGGTCACTCCTGTCATGGGGGCTACCGATGCTGCGCCCGACTCGTCGGCCGACAGGCATATGAACAGTCGTTTTGGGTGGGTGGTCACCTGTCGCATCTCTTGACCCGGTGGTCGTCTTGACTGCGATGGTCGCCATCTCCTCGTGCCCCACTCTCCACCGGGCCAGCTCTATCTGTCTTCCGTTGCCCCTTGCCCGCGCCTCCCGCTCTGCATGCTTGCTTCGCGCTGATCGACTTCCATCAATTTTGGCACCGCGCCAATCTGGATTCAAAGCAATCCCACCTTGACAAGCGCTATGTTCATCATTTGTCAACTGGTTCTCGGCTATTGAGAATTTCTCTCGGATGAATTGCATTTTGGTGGGGTTCGACTGCTGGACAGTGCAATTCCCGATCTCGGCAATTCTGCCGCCTGAATCCGAACTGTTTGCAGTAACGAGCTGTCCGGGTGCCGCTGGTCGCGTGCGCTGGGCGCCGTCGTGCCGGTCGCTGGTCGCGTGCGCTGGGCGCCGTCGTGCCGGTCGCTGGTCGCGTGCGCTGGGCGCCGTCGTGCCGGTCGCTGGTCGCGTGCGCTGGGCGCCG
>NZ_JBEXJN010000005.1:0-101507 GCF_040609115.1 Lentzea sp. NPDC004782 | reverse complement strand
GTCGTGCCGGCTGTTCCCTTCCTATGCAGTCCCTGAACCAAAGGGCGCGGGTTGGCGCGAGTGTTGATGCCACGTGTACGTGGGGGCTGACCAGGACATTTACAAGATCAGGTCACGGCAAGGTCACGGCAGAGACCCCTCCTCTTGCGCAGTGTCCTACTTAGGTGTCTAATAGACATGTCAGCAGGACAGCTACCAAGGAGGCGACGAGGACCAGGGCACGGCGTCCCTGCGAGTCGATCACCACGGCAACTTTCCTAACGACAACAACCTTAAGTCCCGTATAGCGCGGGCAACGGCTTGGGCCGTGCGGTCAGCAGCGAATCCGTGCAGAGCGGAATGGTGAACGACGCGTAGCCAAACGCTCATTTCCGAGAGGGAATGTGTAGTAACTGCGCTTGCAGCACCATTTGTATAGCTCTTGCTATAGAGCGGAGTAGCGCGCATAAATGGCATGCCTGCCACAGGTGTGTCCCCAAGATAAGTCAATGGTGGTCTAGCACCGAAAGACGTCGCAATGCGTAGGCGTTCGGGTTTGTCTTAGGCGGTTGCCGACATTGGGTTTCTCTGGCTTGAGAGCGTCGCTCTCGCCTGCCCATAGCACGCCAAACCCTTACGGGCATGGTTCCTTGCGTTGCGCGCTAGACATAACGGCTTATCCCAACAGTTTAGAGATTCAGGGAATGTGCCATCGGAACGCGCAACCCTCATCATGCGAGTAGTGCCGTATTGCACGGATACAGGATGTGTCCCCTTTGCGGAGATCTCACAACGGTGAGGGTTGCGCGTTTCGGTGCCAGTTCACAACTGGCCTGAATCACTGCTGGTCAATCACTTTTCTCGCACGAAATGGAGTACCGCCATGACTATGACTCTGATCGATTGGTCCGCCCGGATTAGCGCCATGGCGGACGCTCTGTCCGTTCCTGACGGCGGTTTTTCCGTCAACCCGAACGACGGTTCCGACATCGGCACGGGCTATGCGGTTGCCGTACACCCGGAACACGAACGCGTTTTCGACGGCCCCGTGACCAGTAACGATCTTCACGAATACATCGGGCAAGCGAAAGACGCGCTCTCGCTGCCCGGTCGCGTTCTCGGCGGATGGCGCGACCCTGCAACCGGTCGCGTCTACCTGGACGTTTCCGTCGTGACCGCAGACCTGTCCGAGGCAATGACACTCGCGCGGGAAACCGCACAGCTCGCCATTTTCGATTTTTCCGCCATGGAATCAATTCCGGTCACAGTAGCGGCGTGAATCAAAGAGGCAAACCATGAGTGCAGTCATCGTCATGATCAGCGACGGACAGGCGCGGCGTATCGCGTCCGATTGGCACGGCGGCGTGTCGTCCGCCCTGTATTCCCTCGCCTCATCGGGCGCGATTGACCTTGACCGTGCGCGGGATGAGATCTCCCGTGAACTGTGGAAATTGGACGTCGGAGAAGTGCGACGCGAATTGCTCGCGCTGGACAAATACGTACGAACGGCCGGCGCGCGTCCCGCGCAATCGGGATGGGCCCGCTTGTGGGACGACTCGCCGGTGACCGTGAATCACACCTAAAAGGATTGACTTGTCATGCCTGCCCCCAGCGATCACCCATGGTTCCGGGCACACCCCGTGAGTCACGAAAACATCGTGTGGCACTGGGAACAGGCCGCACCCGACGAAATCGAGCAAGGAATGCGTTGGTATGCCGACGCGCACCACGTGGCTACCGTCATCGCGAATGGTGACGCCCATCTCGGCGCCGGAATGCTCGCGATCTACTCGCCCCAGCAAGGATGGATCGGCAACGTCCTTAATGCCGCTCGCGTACTGCGCGAGGGTAAGGGAATCGGCGGGCCCGGTTCCGGGATGTTCGCCACAACGGGCCAGAAACGCGCGGCTGACCGGTTGCTCGCCGGTGAGCGGTATGAGGACATCCTGAACGGTCCCAAGATCCGCGACTTTGCCCACCTGATCGAGTTCGGCGGAGATCAGGACCCGGATGACCCGCGCGTGGTGATCGACCGGCACGCGCTGTCGGTGGCGCACGGTCGCGCGCTCACCTCCGAGGAGTACGACTCCGCGCCGGTGAACGGGTTCCGTCGCAAGGACGGAACGGTTTCCCGTCGGCAGTACGACCACGTGGTGAGCCTGTACCGCCGTGCCGTGGAGCTGATCTCCGCGCGCACGGGAGAACGGGTCTCGGCACACCAGGTGCAGGCCATGACCTGGCTCGCCCGTCAACGGCTCAACCAGGAAGCCGAACAACGGCGCGGCCCCAACCGGCTGGACCGTGGACGCAACCGGGCCCGCGCGAATTCCGAACGCGCGTGGAACGACTTCCGAACCGTCTACCTGCCCCATCTCGCCAATTGCCCCGGCACGGGTTACCAGTCCGCCGCCTAACGCATCCCGAGTGAGGTCTCACGATGACTAACACGCAACGCCATTCGATTCGGATGACCGTTATTCGGATCGGTGATCTTATCTTCCTTGACAGTTTTTCCGGACTCGTGCCGGCCAAGGTGACCGGGTACACCCCGCGCGGCGAAATCGCCGTGTTGGTCACCGCCACGCGCGGCGCCTACCGCCGTGGCGAACACGCCACATTCACCCCGAGTGGCTCTGTCCCGCGCGCACACGTCCGCGTGCGTTGCGGACAGTTCCGCATTTTCCGCGCGTGGACCTTTGACGGACTGCGCGACGAATTTCAACCGCGCTGGGCCTGAAACCCGCGCACGTAACCGACCGATCGGCCAACGTCAAGGGAGATCACATGTTCACCGACGCGGACAACGTCGTAGAGCTTCACTTTCAGTACGCCCAAAACGGCTACGTCATGACAGACGATACGTACGGCGAACAGGACGCCGATAGCGCGGTCGCATTCACGCGCGATGGGTGTGCGTTTGTCGCCTGCGAGCGCGCACCGCGCGGACGTTGGCGTATCGAGTCCACCGACGGCGCGGCCGGTCCGGTGCCGCTGTCCGCCTACCGGTACCGATTTTCGGACCTGGCGGACGCTGCGGAGTACGTCGCCAATAAGTGCGGCGCCACGGTCCGCCGAGTCGATTCCTGGATCTAGCGCAATCGTCCAGCGCATTCCCGAAAATTTCACTGATAAACAGCCGCGTGTCTCGGCGCCCGTTCAGGACGGGCGCCGCGCAGCTCTCACCCGCGCGCAACGGTTGCAACGGCTCGGCTTTCCGTTGCGGATTGTTCGACTCGTCCGCGCGCACGTCATCACCACTGTTTCCCGAATCAGTAAAGGAGTTCAACCATGTTCGTGTACGGCGTGTCCATCAACGATATTCACAGCGTCGTACGCGACGTGTCCAGCGCGCTCTACGACGGAAACATCGCGGTGCGCACGGGCGAGGATCGCAGCAACCGCGCCGGCCTACGCGCGACATTCACTCTCCGCGCCACCGACACGGCCGGTTGTGGTGCCAAGGGGAGCGCATCCGCGTTCGGCAAGGGCACCGGCCCGAACGGCAGGCGCCGCACGATTTCCGCGTGCTGGCACGCCCATTACGACGTGTTGGCCGAGTTGTTCGCCCGATTCCCGGCCGCTCGCGTGGTCATCGCGATTGCCACCTATACCGCGCCCACGTTCCGTGACCGCGCGCTGGCCACCGCGTCCCGGAACGTCGGAAGCCAGTTGTACCCGGTCACCGCGCCGGACTGCTGCGAATGCGACCACACCGACTACGTCAACACCTTCGACCACACCGACCGCGCCGACTACGTCGACGACTTCGACTGGATGCCTTCCGGCGACGCGATGCGCCCGAACACCGACGTCGACTACTTCCTTGATCAGCTCGACCGCGTGCTCGCCGAACAGTGACCCCCTTTCTCATCACGCACATTCACGCAATTCGACCGGCGAAAGAGAGCATCCACGATGACCATCGACCACCCGACCACGCTGGACGCACTGCGCGCGGAACTCGACCGGGAACGCGCACGGGCCGACTCCCTGGAGACGGTGAACCGCGTGCAGGCCGCGAGCCTCTCCGGCCTGGCCAGGCTCGCGGAGGAACTCCGCTGCCAGGTGGCCGACCTGCACGACGATGCGCTGAGCTCGCGACCGATGCCGGTGCAGGGCCTGCGCAACGTCACCGGCCGCATGAACGGCTTGGCCGACACCTTGAGCCGCGCGGCACGCGGCTACTCCGGCGCCCGGACCACGGACATGATCTACCCGACCATTGACGACGATCTCCGCGCACACGGGTGGACGCCCCGACCGGACCGGGGCCTGGACGGCGTGCTGCCACCGATCCCGATCACCGAACTGGGCGACCGGCGCGGCTATGCGCGCGGCTGGCATCGCGGCCCGCAGTGGATCACGTTGTGGTTCACCGGCCCGTGCGCGCTGGCCTACTCGGACAGCAGCGACCACGGCCGACTCACCGACATCGACACCGTGCGCGCCGTGATCACCTCCCGCCGACCGTTGTCCGCGGACGCACTGGCCGAATGGGGCGCGGCCCAGCAGAAGGCGCACACGGTGCCGTTCGACGCCCCGTACGTCCGGGTGTTCGCGCACCTGCGGTCGTCCTGGGGCTGGGGCCTGATCGTCGATGATCGGTGCGACGAACACGGCGCCCCCGTGCCCGACGGGCCCGGTCAGCGCTCCGTGTGGGCCTGCCCGAGCGACCCCGATTTCCGGCTCTACATCTGGGGAATCGGCAACGAACCGGCCCACGTCCGCTACTGGGCCGGTCCCGTGGTCGACATGGCCCACCTGGTCCAGATCACCGGCCACTGCCGCTGACCTCCGTCTCTCCTTCCCACCGGTCGGCCGTCCCCGTCGACGGTCGACCGGCGCCCCGTTGATCACCTCCGGCCGTTCGAGCCGCCTCCGGTGGCCGAACGGCCGACCTACGCCTTCCCGATTCCGCCCATTACCGGCCTGAAGGGACCGATACCGCCATGACCACCTCCTCCACCGCCACCGTGGCGGACGTCCTCGACTGCGGCCACCCACCCACCCCGGACCCCACCGGGATCGGCACCGGCCGCGCGATCGACCCGACCACCGGTGCCACGAGCTGCTACCCGTGCTCGAACGACCGCGAACGCCACGCGATGACCCGCGCGAACACCTTCGTCGCCTACGTGTCCTCGGTCGGCGATGCGCTGACCACCTGGCCCGGCGGGCACCTGGCCACGATCGACCCCGCCGACGCCCACCAGGTCGGCCGGCGCACCTACACCCCGTCCGGCGGACGGTGGACCCGCTACGTCTGGCACGCCACCGACGTCGACGGAGGCCGCTGGGCCGGCGTCAACGGCGGCCCTGGCCTCGTCATCCGCGTCCACCGGCTGCGTGTGTGCACCTGGCAAACCGAGTTCGGCGACGGCCGCGCGCCGCGCTACTGCCATCGCCGCGCCACCCACGCCGGCCAGGGCGGCGCCTTCGACCTCTATTGCCGCACCCACGCCCGCCAGGTCTTCGACCTCTACGGCTGGACCACCACCGCCCTGCCACCCCGCGCACTCGCCCAGACCCGCGCGTGAAACCGCGCCACCACAAAGAAAGGAGCCCTGCGTGTTCATGAAGTTCTACGACCGCCTCGACCTGTCACGGGCCTGCCTGGACGACGTGCTCACCGTGCCCGCCAACCGCGCCAAGGCGCTCGACGTGGCACGGGAACGTCACCTGCCGCGCCGATCGCTCACCCGCGCGACCACCCGCATGGGCTTCTGGGTCTACGTCTTCCAACTCGGCGCCGACGTCCAGCTCGGCACGGTCACCCTGGCCGGTGCCGAGCCCGGAGCCGAGCACGTGGTCACGCTGCCGGTTCGCCAGCTCGACCACTACACCACCGCCGGCATGCCGTTGACCGAGATGGCCGGGCTGCTGGCCGCGGTCGCCGAGGACTACCCACCCGCCGCGCTGACCGCGCTGCTGGCCGACAGCCTCACCAAGGTCATCGACCTGTGGGCCGACGCCCGCCGCAACGGCCGGACCGCGATCGACATCCGCGACCTCGACCGCGCCGTCACCAGCGAACTCGCCCCCGCCGTCCGCGCCTGGCGCACCGGCGACGCCTTCCCACGCCCTCGCCTGGCCGACACGGCCTGGCCCGAACCCGTTCCGAGGTGAACACCATGCCCATCAACGACCCCACGACCGCAACCCCGTCCGAGATCGACGAAGAGCTCGCCCGGTTGGGTATCGAGCACGCCAAGGCCCAGGACGCCCTCAACAAGCTCACCGTCCAGAGCTTGGTGAGCGACGGCATGGCCGAGTACGCGATCGAGTTGCAGCCCCGGATCGAGCAGGCCCGTCAGACCATCGCACAGTACGAGGCAGCAGCGCGCCCCCTCGATGCTGAGTTCGAACGCCGGGGCGGCTGGACCCGCGCCTGGCTGGTCCTCAACACCGGCGGCCACGTTCACCGCACCATGGCGTGCCGCACCTGCTTCCCGTCCACCCAGTTCGCCTGGCTCACCCAACTCTCCGGGCACGACGAGACCGAGATCGTCGAGCAGGCAGGCAAGGCCGCGTGCACCGAGTGCTATCCCAGCGCGCCGGTCGACGTCCGCAACCGGCCCAGCCGGATCAAGACCCCCGAGCAACTCGCACGG
The DNA here is from genome assembly GCF_040609115.1 of Lentzea sp. NPDC004782. NCBI lineage: Bacteria > Bacillati > Actinomycetota > Actinomycetes > Pseudonocardiales > Pseudonocardiaceae > Lentzea > Lentzea sp. NPDC004782. The sequence goes on along the minus strand of NZ_JBEXJN010000005.1, from coordinate 94,917 downwards.
GAAGCGGAGAAAGCCGAACGCGCGAAAGCCAAAGCCGCGAAAGCGATCACCGCACCCGGCGGAACCCCCTTGCGCACCAAGGGATACGGGCAGATCGACACCGAGTTCACGGCCCGCCGCTCCTACGCGGACGCCTTGGCCTACGCCCGGTACCTGACCAGGGCAAGCATCGCCCACCATCGGGACACCATCGCCGCGTACCAAGAGGACGCACGGCTCATCCTGGCCGCCCTGGCTGCAAAGCATGACCGGACCGAGGACGACCTGCGCGCCGAACTGGCGCCCAAGGTCGAAGCCAGGTGGAAGCGCGAATACAAGTAGCGCCGCCACCTGCCGCCTGCGTCCGGCCACGTCCCCTTCCCGCGCACCCATCCGCTTCCCACGAAAGGGTCCAACCGATGATTCTGGTCGAAACGCTGGAAGACCTGGTGCACAACTACCTCGAAAATCCCGCTCGGCCCGGCTCGGCCGTCGGCAAGGTCAACGCGCAAGACCTGGTCAGCCACGTCGTGCAACACCTCGCCGAGCGCGGAGTCGACGTGGGATTTCAGGACGGCTCACGCCTCACCGTATCGGGCTGCACGCCCCAGCGGCCCGAGCCCGAGCGACACCGACTTCCCTTGGTACTTCAGGAAAACGACGACGGGCACGTCCGCATCTACTGCGACGGCCGCGACTGCGTCTGGTCCTGGCCGCTCTACCAGCACACGAGCGCGCAGACCAACGGCGACACGATCACCAACGCCGTCGAGCACGCCCGCCGGCGACACCGCCACTCCTGACCACTCCCTCAACCAGTAACGCAACATCGGCGCGATGCCCTCCCAAGCACCAACTCGCCACGGGGAGGGCATCGCGCTGCATGGGCTGATACACATCCGAAGGAGCTCTAACCGCCATGACTACCAACGACATTCACGATGCCCGGCAACTCATCGCCGAGATCGACGTCCCCACGGAACGCCCGCGCTGGGCTTGGTGGGCCCCCGGTGACGCCACCCGGTACCACGCCACGCTGATCAACGCAGCACCCAGCGCCAGCATGATCGGTACCGCGCCCGGCGCCACCTTCCGCGCTCTCGTGATCACGATCGACCTGTTCACCTTACGTCCCACCTCGATCGTGATCCCGCGGCCCAATGCCGACCTAGACCGTTACACCGCCGAGGAATGGCTCTTCCGGCGGCTTCCTGGTGGCTGGTGGGCCGGTATCCGGCCGCTGCTGGCCGCACTGGGCTGGACGCCCACGACCGACCGCGACACCAACTACCGCAGCACGGACCACCGCGACATCACCACGGCACAGTGCAACCCAGACGCCGATCGCTAGGACGAGGAACCCGCGGGTTGCCTCCGGCCACACGACCGGGACCATTCCACAAGCCAGCGGCTGCGTTCGAGCACCAATGATCAGCTATAGCAGCCCGCCGGAGCAGACGTCTTGGCTGCTGCCTGGTCGGCATCGTCGATGCAGCGCATGGTGGCGGTGAGTCGGGTCGGTGCCGCGGGTCGCCGAGTCGCCCTTGACCACGTACACCTCCCACGGCTCCCCGCGCGGTACCGTTTGTTCATGGGGCCAGCGTCGGACAGGGTCGGACGGTCAGGCGTTCATGGAGTCGCGTCCATCGTCCTGGACGGGCTGGGATGGAAGTTTCGTGAGCACCACGAGTCGGACTGGGGAGTCGACGCGATCATCGAGATTGCCGACAACGACCAGCCAACGGGGCGCCTGATCGCTCTGCAAATCAAGGCCGGCACGCGCGTACAGCTGACCTTCGTCGAGCTGGGTACTGGACTCTGTACGGCCACAAGCACCACCTAGCCCGCTGGCTTGAATACTCCATCCCCGTCCTGATCGTGCTCTACGACCGCACGCGAAAGACTGCGCACTGGCAGCACGTCAACGACAAGACCGCTGTGTGGACGCCACGCGGATTCAAGATCGACATCCCTGACGGCCAACGCCTGGACGCCTCGGCAGCCGAGACGATCCGCGCCATCACCGATCGTTGGGTACCGCACCGCGGCAGCCAACGATCCCGTGCGCTGCAGACCATAGCGATGTGCGGTGTCGCGGGCGTGCCGGTGCTGCCCACGGAACAACTCTGGCAACTGTTCATGGGCGAAGCGGCGAACCCGTCACGCAGTGGAGCTTCGGCCGTCCGAACGTATCGACTGCCGTTGACCGGTGATGCGCCTGCGGTCGCGTCGGTCAACGAGAGCCCAGAGAGCGCTGTCACTCTTGACATGGACAAGCTCCGAGGCATTTGGAGCGTGCCAGCCGACACGACCGTTTATGTCTGCGAAAACGGCATGGTGCTCGACACAGCCGTTGCTCAGCTTGGCGCCAACTGCCAACCGATCGTGTTGCTGAACGGGTTTCCTACCCTTGCTGTCGAGTACCTTTTGATCGGCCTCGGTGCCTGTGGCGCACGGCTGCGGGTCCACGTCGATCACGACTCGACCGGACATCGCATCGCGGACTCCTTGTTCATGCGCAGCGTTCGCTTCGAACAGTGGTGCCCGCACGGATTGGTTGGCAACGCGAGGTTTGAGGAAGACTGCCTCCCGCAGATGCTCGGTGAACTCGCCGACTGACGCTCCGGCGGGAAACATCGTGCTATAGCGCGAGAAGGACGAAGCTGCCAACTGTGGCGACATCGTGCGGTCCCTCGCACCCTCCACGCCCTCGGTCGGCGAGGAGATCCACGCTCGGCGCCGGCACGTTGTTCACCGACACCGATGCTGATCTCGGTGTACCTACCGCCGTCGGCCTCGCGCCGGACGACAACCGGGACACCGACTGGCTCGACCCGCGCGCCTTGTACCGCTGCCACAACCAAACCGTGCGGCTCGAAGTCAGCATCGGCAGCCACACCAACGGGTGCGCACGCGACACCACGTCACGCGCCGCCTGACAGCCGGCAGCCGAACTCGACGCGGGCAAGTCGCCTGGCCGTCATTCACCCACCTTCAGCGTCGCGCACGGGCCTTCGCGTGCGTGCGCGACGCCATGAACCCATGGAGACAGGAGAAAGGATCATGAACGACGTCATCGTGCCCCCGATCCCGTTGTCGCTACAGCACCTCCCGACCGTGGGCGGACTGGTCGTGCCCTGGATCACACTCCGCACGGCCAACGGTCGATACCTGTTCGGCTCGGTCGACCGCGTTCGGATGGGCCGCGCCTTGCTCAACCGGTGGTGCGGAGTATGCGGTCGGCCACTGGAGCACCGCGCCGTGCTGATGATGCGCCTGTCCGACCTACCACGGCAGTGCACGAGCGAGCCAGCACTACACCCGTGGTGCGCCGCGTACACCAGCGAGTCCTGCCCGATGATCGGCGGACGACTGGATCACTACCGCTCGTCCCCGCCGCGCCTGGATACGAACATGCTGCCGGCGCCCGACGCGTCGGGCCGCCAAGGCGCTGCTGCCGAACCGTGGTTCGCCGTGTGGCTCGCCGGCTATCGAGTCATCACCGACCACTGCAACGTCGCCGCTTCCTACGCCGGCACACGGGCCCTGCGTATCCGGCCCATCACCTGGCGTCTGTCGAACATCTTCTAGTTCCCGCAGGCGACCCACGCGGATCGCCTGCCGGGCAACGACATCACCATGGAGGGCAACATGCAAAGGAGGACACGAACAACCATCAGGCCCCTCGATCTGATGCCCTATGTCTGGTCGTACGGGATGGGCGCGGAATCAACAGCCGGAATCCTCCGCATGCTCACCGACCCGTCCGCTCGACCTGACACGATCGCGACGGACTTCTCCAATCTGGTCGTCGTCATCGCCCAGACCGGAGACGAGTGGAGCACGACCGGAAGACTTGTGCAGCAGTACGTCCTTCCGTTGCTCCGCAAGCACAACATTCGCCTGGTCGAAGTCGCCCGCAAAGGTCCGACCAAAAAGGATGGTGTCGCTGTACTTCAGGACACCCGGCAGCCGTATCGGCTGCACCTCGACGGAGTGTACAAGCTTTCCCGCGAGAACCGCGTCACCGGCACCATGCCGCAGCTCGGCGGAGTCCGGAAGTGCAGCCAAAAGGCGAAGGGTGCACCGCAGGATGCGTGGCGTGCCAACGAGTTCGGCGACCGGCCCTACATCCATGCGATCGGGTTCAACGTTCACGAGGGAACCAGGATCACGCGCGACTTTGCGTATTCCATGGGCGGACAACGCATCCCGACATACCCGATCTACGAATGGGGATGGAGCCGAAAGGACTGCCTCGGCTACCTGTACCGCAAACTCGGCGTAGCGTGGCCGAAAAGTTGCTGCCGACACTGTCCCTACGCTGGCAACAAATCCGGCTGGCCCGAGCAACTCGCACGGTTCGCCGCGCTCCCAACCGAAGCGGCACAGCACATCATCGACGAGTACGTCTGTCTGGCCCTCAACCCCCGATCCGGCCTGTTCGGGCCCGGCAAGTCACTGATCACCCGACTGCGCCGTGACGAGGTGACCGAGCCCATCACCCTCGCCGTCAGCCGCATGAAGACGATGCCGTGGGCCATCTACCGCGTACGCCGGCTCTACTACGCGCCGGCCAACGCTGCCCGATCCGTGGACAGCGTCCTGCTCGGTGGACACCGCACCGTCCACACCGCGCTGACCGAAGTCAGCCGGCTCGTCGACATCCCGCTGACGAAGAACGAGGAGATCGCCGGAGCACCGGCCCGCAATGGCGATCGAGATACCCACCCCCGGCTGTGGCTCCGCAGGCGCGGCGACGAGACCTATCCGACCCAGGAGGAGTTCTACACGGTCGCTCCCGCCCAAGCGCAGGACAAGGAGCTCGACAGCTTCGCCGACGCCTGGACCGACCACACCGACGAGCCGCTGGCCCGGCTGGAACGCCGCGTCGACACGGCCGTCGCCGTCGTGCAGCAAGCCCTCGTCGAGGGCCAGGGCCGTAGCAACGCGGCCTGAACCACTCACCGGAAATTTCCGCTCTTCTCGAAGGGATACCGCCATGTCTCGGTTCGACCTGCACCCTGCGCACATCGACGGACTCGTCAACGCCGGCCTGCAATTCGGCCTGATCGGCGTCTTCGACGACCGCACTCCGGTCGGCCAGATGCTGCTCCAGCAGCACCAACCCCACCGCGACATCGAGCAGGACGACGGTAAGCCGCCGGACTACGCCGCGACGGTGACCGACCGGCCGCTGCATCCGATCGCGGCGCTGTGCCTCCTGGAGTGCTACGAGTACCAGACCAGCGGCACGATCGGCTGGCACACCAGCGAAGCGCACGCCTGGATACAACGCCTGCGCGAGACGGTACTGACCCGGCTGCCCGCCGAGGCCAAAGCCACTGTGCGCCATGGCGCCGACTACCTCCCGGCCTACCGGCTCCTGGATGCCTACACCGAGACACCCTGGGGCATCACGGAACTCGACCAGATCCCCGAACTCGGGGACGGCGTCATCGAGGTCCCGGTCGTCCGGAAGGGACTGCGCGCGGAGATCCTGACCGGCCCGATCCACTGCCCGAACAACGGCCTGTCCTCCCGCGTCCGCTACGTGACCATCCTCGGCGTCGGAGAAGACCGGACGCTGCCCGCCTTCGCCCGGATCTTCGAACCCTCGGACGACGCGCCGGGCGTCTACCTGCTGTTCCAGTACGGCCGCTACGTCGCGCGCCCGGCCGATGCCCCGCCCGGCAAGTGGTTCATGGCCTCCGGAGCTCACATCCACACCGGCGATTCCCGCTGGCGCGAGCTGATCGGCCACCTCCTGCCCATCCCACTGCACGACCGCACCGAGCCCTAACCGGACCAGCACCGGCCACGGCGCGGAACCCCACCGACCCACCAAACCCATCCGGGAGTGTGACCATGCCTTCACGCGATGAACTGCACGCCAGGCTGTTCCTGCTGCGCGCAGCCGAACCACCAGCACCCGCCATCCACCAGTACGCCGCCGTCCACGGGCCGGTCGACGCCCTCGCGCACATCCGGCACCGCACCGCCCCCACCGCCGTGCTCAGCGAGATCACCCGGCCCGAAGCCCAGATCGACGACGACCTGCGCGCCCTCGACGACGGCACGGCGCGCTTGCTCACGCCCGAAGACGGCGACTGGCCGCTCGGGCGGCTGACCGGCCTGGCCAGCCTCGGCGTCCCGCTCGCGCTGTGGGTGCGCGGTAGCGGCTCATTGGCCGAGCTCACCAGCCTCGCCGTCACGGTCACCGGCGCACGTGCCTCCTCGGCGTACGGAAACACGATCGCCGCGGACCTCGGCTACGAGCTCGCCCGCGCCGGAGTGACCGTCGTCAGCGGCGGCGGCCTCGGCGTGGACGAGGAGGCGCACCGCAGCGCACTGGCTGCTGACGGCCGGACGATCGTCGTACTCGCCAACGGCGTCGACCTCACCCATCCGCACCAGCACGCACGGCTCTACCAGACCGTCATCGAGCAGGGCGGACTGCTGGTCAGCGAGTACCCGATCGGCACACCACCCGCCCGCATCCGGTTCCACGCGCGGTGCCGGCTACTGGCTGCTCTCACCGCGGCGACCGTCATCGTCGAAGCAGGACACCGCAGCGGGGCCCTCGCCGTCGCCCGTGCCGCTGGAGAACTCGGCCGCCGGGTCTACGGCGTGCCGGGCTCGATCCACTCCGTGACGTCGAAGGGCGTGAACGAGTTGCTGCGCACCGGCGCGGCGACGGTGGCCAGCTCGGTCGAGCACATCAACTACCAGGAGGGAGTGCGATGACCGGCCCTGACGCCTTCCGGGCCGCCCTGGCCGCCCTCGATCTGCCGCCCGAGTGGCAGGTCGAGGTGGCCATCCGTCCACGACGGCGCAAGACCGGCATTCAAGTCAATCCGGGAGGCGGTGTCGCCGTGCTGATCCCGCCGACGGTCGCCCCGGAGCAGGTTGCGTGGTTTGTCGGCAGCCATCGTCGATGGATCGCCGAGAAGGTCGAGAGCGCCACGCGGTTGGCCCCGGATCACGCGGTCAAGCAGTTCGTCGACGGCGAGGAGTTCGACCTGCTCGGCCGGCGCTACCGGCTCCAGCTCGTCGATGCCTCGCCGGCGGGTACCGCACAGCTGCCTCTGATCACGTCCGACGGCGTCCTGTCCGCGCGAAGCCAGCGGCCAGAGCTGGTCCGCCGGGCAGTGATCGGGCTGTACCAGCAGGTCGGGCTCGCCTGGTTGCGCCGCGAAGGACGCCAGTACGAACTGGACGGCCACATCACCGGCCTGAGCTACGCCGTGCGCGACCTCGGACGACGCCGCTGGGGCATCTACGAGATACCGCCTAAGCACACGACCACGCTGCACTGGGCCGTGTTCGGCCTGCCAATGCGGCTCATCGAGTACGTGCTCGTCCACGAACAGGCCCACGCCACCCAGCCCAACGGAGCAGCTCATGGCCGCGCCTGGAAGCGGCAGATGTACCTGTGGATGCCCGACTGGCAGCACCGCAAGGCCGAGCTTGCGGAGGTCGGCAGGCACGCCTGGCTCGGGGACCACCAGGAGCGCGCCGGCTGCTAGCCGATCGCTCCCTACCTTCCAGCCCAGGCTCAAACCTCGGCGAGGGCGACGTCACCCGACGTCGCCCTCGCGATGTCCTCGCGATGTCCTCGCGATGTCCTCACAAACGGAATGATAGACATGTGTGATAGACATACCCGGACCACGCCGTGTCGTCGCGTACGACACAACGACGCCACGCGAGAGAGGCTCCCTGATGAGCGACCCCGAGGAAGTCCTTCAGCTTCGGGCCAGCCGGGCCGAGGTCGAGGGGATCAAGAAGGAACTGGAAGCCGCCCGCACTCAGCAGGCCGAGCTTGAAGAGAAGATCAACGGGCTGCTCGCAAAGCAGCGAGAGGCCCGCAAGAAGCGCCGCAAGGCTGTGCTCGCCGCGGATGCTGCCGGGGTGCCCCGTTTGCGGATTTCCAAGGAAGTCGGCATGCAGCGCAGCAACGTGTACAAACTGCTCGAAGGCGACGACAGCGACGAATCCTAAGCGCCGCAGCGAAGGCTGGTGGCCTTAGCGCGGTCATTCGTCAGTGGGGAAGCCGAATCTACGCACCTGGTCAGCTTCCTCGTGTCGTCCCAGGGCCACCAGAGCTTCGATCAAACGCAGGAATGACCATTCCGTTCCTGCGCGCGACTCGGCACGCAAACCGTCGACATCACGCAATGCCAGCAGGATTCTGGTGAGCTCGGCAGCTGCTTGATGGTCACCGGCGTCAGCCTCCGCACGAAGTTTGTTGAGCTCGGCGTAGCGCTCGGCGAAGCCAACCAAAGTCTGCGCATGCTCATCAGTGCCGAGCATTCCGGCTGCAGTGGCTTGGTGTTGTAAGAGGTCGATGCCTTCGGCGACGTAGTCGCTGCGCCCTAGCAGTTCCGCGAGATCGCGCAGTACATCGGTGCCGTGAGTACGAAGGAAGACGGCAGCGCTGGCTGTGTGTTCCTTGTCCTGAAGGACTTCAGCCAACTTCGTCGCCGCCCTGTCCTCTCCCGCCTGGGCTCTGGCGTACAACTCGTCGAATCTGCCGAGGGAGGCCAGCAAACCAGGTAGATCGCTGAGTGGGGAATCTGCATGTTCCCTGACGATGTCGACCAGACGGTCGACTTGATCGAACCTGCCCTGCTCGGCATAGAGCTCGACTTGCACCTCCAGAGACGGCCAGAACTCCCAGTCGTCCGAGTCGAGGACCTCGTCGGCACGGCCGTGTTCAGCCAGCAACTGTGCATGCCTGTCGATGACCCAGCCGTCACTCAGAGGTGATCGTATGACGTCACGCAGGAAGCTGAGCGCACCTTCGAGATCTCCCTGCCTGACAAGCGTTTGAATGAGCTGCTCTGCGGCGATGCTGTCCTCTTCGGCGCATTCACGGAGTTCGTCGAGCCGACCCAATTTGGCCAGCAGGCGGGCGCGCAGGGTATCGGAGAGTCGGTCGGGATCCTCGTCGCTGTCGAAGTAGCCGACCGGTAGAAGGAGCTCAATAGCTTCTACGTCACGACCCTGTTCGGCATACAGCTCCGCGAGGACCCACGCCGCGTAGCGGCCTTCCTCCTCAGCATCGACCCAGGGACTGAGGACCTTGATGGCGTCATCAGTCCGGCCGTGTGCGCTGAGGACGTGTGCCAGCGCCTGCGCGGCATCGTAGCCGCCGAGTGCACGCAAGAGCGTGGCTGCCTCGTCCACACGGCCCTGCCGGTCCAACATCTTGGTCAGACGGTGGGCCGCAATCGCAAACCACGGACGACCATCGACTATCCGTCGGTAGACCGGTTCGGCATAGCGGTAAAGCCCGCGCTTGTAGGCGCTATCCGCCAGGCGATACATGTCGTCGAAGTCGGTGACGTAGCCGACGAGGCTTTGCCACGCCGTCGTGGGGATCGGGGAGGTTCGACGAACCCGTCGCGCGTGCTGGAATAGGAAGTCGGACGCCATGTATCCCGCCGTCTGACCCATGGTGTCTCCGGGCACAGGGCTGAGGGCAGCCGCCGCGCCATGGAGGTGTGTCGTCGCGTAGGTGAGCGCGCGTTGCAGCCAATCGGCTGGGGCCGTGGCACGTTGGGCCGGGGTCAGGTAGCCCGGTACGGCCGCGGCCACGACATCTTCGGTGAGTGGAGAGGTCACTCCCACACGTCGGGCGTCTATCGCCACGGTGAGCACCGCACGGCCGTATGGATCAGGGGCCTGCTCCCAGCGCCTGACCATCTCCGGGCCGGCGGCCAACACCTGGGTGAGGCCGCCATCGCTGCTATCCAGCGCAGCCCGGATACGCAGATCAGACTTTGCCGCGGTTCGGGCGTTCCGGTTCTCCACCGCGGTGAAGGTGTCGGCGACGTCGATCACGCGCGCCATGTCCAGCAGTTCCCGATCGCGGGCATGCGGATCTTCCGTGCCCTCCGAACGCAGCGCAGTCCTGGTCGCATATTCGTCAGGCCAGAGCGTGCCGACCACGACCACTCCGGCCCGGACGAGGGTCCGTAGGCAGGCTGCTGTCAAGCCGTTCTCGCCACCGAGGTAGCGCTGCAACTCGTCCAGCCACAGCACGGTACGGGCGGTCGGCGCGGCAGCAGCGGCTGAGATCTCCTCAGCGTCCGCTGGCTGGACCAGCCACCAGTCAGGCATCACGCTGAGCACAGCTTCATACAGCGTCCGCGTCTTGCCGACCGACGATCCGCCGACCAACAACAGAAAGCAGCCGCTGACCATTGCGGTGGTCAACTCGGCTCGGAGAGCGTCGTCGATCTCGCGGGGAATGTAGGTCGGCAGGTCATCACTGGTTCCGGGGACCTGGATGGCCGCGTGCACGCCGATATGCCGTGGCTGCGCGTCTTGCACCCGCACTGCTCGATCTGGCTTTGTCAGATCGGCAGCACGGGCGCGTTCCCATGCGGCACGCCACTGCACCTGGTCCACGCGTGGTATTTGGCAGATCGTCAAGAAGGTTCGGAGCTTGCCCTCAGTCGGCAGCCGTCGGCCTGTCACGATCTCGCCGACGGTGGACTTGCCTAGGTGCTCATACCGAGGCTCACCCGGTCGAGGACGTAGCGTTCTCGCGGCCTGCTCCATGGCCTCATACGACAGTCCTCGTCTGCGGCGCAGTCCGTCGAGGCAGGCGGACAGTTCCGCGGCCGTGTTGACGAGTACCGGATCGCCGACTATCGGCGTCTCCCGCTCCGCCATGCTGCCCCCGACCATCGCGCCGCCCTCCGACGCCCGCCAACCTGCCTCCGACGACCAGAGTAGAAGCTGGCGCCTTCGCACGAGCAGCCGTAGGTCATCGGCGGGACGACGAGCGGGACTTCCTCCGAGTTCCCTCCGTCGGCATGGCCGGACGGCTGTGCCGGCTGTTGGACTCGTCCCGAGTTGAAGCCGAGCCCTACGGGGGCTCACTCGACATGTGGGAGAACGTGATGAGGCAGTGGCTCGATCTTGTTCAAGCGGCGGGCAACCTGCTCGCGCTGGCCACGGCCGTAACCAACCTCGTGACCTCAGTTCGCAACCGCCGGGCCGTCGCTCCTGAACTTCCCAGGGACGAAGAGTCACGCTAGTAATGTCCACTTTAGACACGAGATTCGATGGCCGGGCGACTGGCTGCGAGATAGTCGTCTCCGCTCCAACGGTAGTTGCTGACCTGGACCGGCTGGCCGAACGTCGGCGCGTGCACCATCTTGCCGGCACCGATGTACAGGCCGACGTGGTGGACGTTGGGCGGTGTGCCGTAGAGGACCAGATCTCCAGGCATGAGTGGCTGCCCGCTGGGGACCAGCGGTCCGGCGTTGTAGAGGTCCTGGGTGTGCCGGTGAATATGGATTCCTGCGGCGGCGTAAGCGGCCTTGGTGAGACCGGAGCAGTCCCAACCAACTTCCCCGTTACCGCCCCACACGTAGGGTTCGCCGAGTTGCTCACAGGCGAACTTGATAGCGATGGCTGTGGCGGTACTGGGCGCCTGGATGTTGTTGCAGTCGCCGGTGCCGACTAGGGTGTCGCTGTATTTCTTGGCTTGTGCAAGAACTTCGTCGACGTACCAGTCGGCGTGGTTGTAGGCGAAGATCGCCTTGCGCAGGTCCTTGGGTGCTCCCGAGTCGCAGAGGTAGTAGGCCGCTGCGTAGATCGCGTCATGCGGGTTGTACCGGGATGGTGGTGTGGCGCCGCCTGCGGGCAATGGGTGGCGGGCGACGACGCCGTCGAATGTGGACTGCAAGAACTGCATAGGCCCGCGAGTTATCTAGTGCTCGAAGTAGCTGTTGCTGGTCGAGACCGCATGACGGGCCGAGGAACGTTAGGAACGTGGGCCTTGATAGCGCACCTGGCGAAGGTGCGGCTTGTGCCGCTGACTTGTGATCTGTCCACCTCGGACTGTCGTAAGGCCGATCTCGGCTGACGACACGGTTGTGTTCAGCACGGTTCACGTCGAGGTGGATGACCGCTCAGGCGGTGCTGACACGCGCAACGATAAGACGTCTCTCTACCGGTGCGTTCGCTATCTCGACCTCGACACGAACTGTCGGTCGCCATGCCCACTCCTGCAACGGTTCTTCCGTTGGCAGGTGCTCACCTTCGGGCTGGGTTTGTGATGGCGAGGCGTGCGACCCACCATGTTGGCGAGGTGGATCACGTCGGTCCTGCGACCGCTTCCCGATACCGTGCACCCGCCCCGCCCGAGTCGAGCAGGTCGACACCGTGCTTGGATGCCCCAGGTACGGCTGCCTGACCATGACCGTTCAGCTGCACGCCGCCCGCATACTCCATTTGCTCTCACTTCAAGAGCTGATTGGCGTAGACATTCCGCATTGCTTGGAAACCTTTGCGGAGCCAATCACATGCTTGGCCTTATGGAGGTTGTAGTGCTTGACGAACTTCTAGGACCATGCCAGGGTCGGGTTGGGTGACGGAAAGCCGTGGGGGGACCTTTTCGAAGGTGCGCGTCGTCTCGCAGAGGGGGATTCAGTGGGCACTTCGCTGCTCACGCGTGACTCATGGGATATGCGTGTTGAGCTGCCAGGTGGCGTGAAGTGGAGTGTCAGAATTTCCACTGAAACCGTCTGGATGCTTGGCTATCACGCGCCCTGATCTGTGATCTCTCCCAGGTGAATCGGGACCTGTATCCTGCCCGACTTCCTGTCGGGTCTTGTTGACCGATGAAGGCGATGTTTTTGTTGTTGCATCGCCTGCCTGAATGTGGAGACTGGAATGAGCAAAAGGTACTTACGCGCGGCGGCTCTTGCTGCGGCGATACTGTCCGCTCTGGGCACGCCGGGTATTGCGCAGGCCGGACCGCGAGCCAGTGATATGCCGGACAGAGTGGCCGTGAAGCCCGATGCAAATGCGAGAGCGGCCCTGGAAGCTGCGGCTCGGTCCACTGATCAGTCGCCCCAACGGATCGGCGGATCCTCAATGCGTGCCGCCGGCAAATGCGACCCGCTGAGCCAGGCGCATGGTAGTGAGACGGTCATATGCGTAACTCCTCTTCAGTCTGGTGCGCGGCCGACAAAAGCGGAAGTCTCGCAGCAAACGATCCAGCCGCTGCCGGACTGGTGTTACGACCACGCCTTCGATGACTGGTGGGCAACTCGCACTCAGATGTGCATGATCGACGCCTGGACTGTCACCGTCACCAGAACCGTCAACGGCGTTGTCACCCCTATCGGCGGGTTCGACTACAACGGCTACAACTATTCCTACACTTCCGCCGACATGTCCACGTGGGCGTCCCAGACAGAAATCGGCATGTACAACCCGTGGGGCGACATCGCTGGCATCCAGGTCAGCGGGGCGAGCTCCTGTACCGGTGCGTGCATCAACGGTGGTGCGGACTTCCCGAGTCAGCCGGTGGTACCCGGCGCGTTTCCTGGCGGTGAGGCTTTCTTCACCAGCACCGCCACGACGCGAGGCTCCGAGGGGCGAGCGAGCACCACGTTGACCTACTACTTCACCAAGCCGGGCGCTACTCCCTCAACCCCACACGACGTGCCGACCCCTGACGTGCGATGTGACCACAAACTACCTGGCAACAACACCGTTGCGGGCTGCATCGTGTACGGCATCGCGCCGGTCATGACCTACTCGCTCACGACCCCGTACCCGGAGCTCGCGGCACACATCCGCGACGCGCAGGCCACGGGCATCCCCGGCTCGCCCTTCGGCGGTAGCCCCCTGCACCGATTGATCGATCCCACGCTCCAGCAGCGCAACCGTGATGTGGCCTGCCCGGATAGCCTCCCGCGCCCTCCCGGGAAGTCCTGCGACGAGTACCCCATGGCATCAACCTGGGAAGGAGCGGCCACCGGTGTCAACAACTACAGCTGGAGAATGATCGACGAGGCCCAGAACAGCAACGGCGGCAACGCCATGAATACCTTCTACCGCAACATGCGCCTGCTCGACTGGGACGCGTTCTACGTTGGGATTGTGCCCTAGACTGAACGCATGACCGCTCCTATCGAGGCTGAGGAGGGTGTGGTACCGGTTTCGTACCACACCTTCTGGCTCGCAGACACCGCAGTGCCTGGTCCGACACTGCCCTACGATGACACCAATGGGCTCATTGTTGCTCAGCCTGGCATTGCTTTGGTCTTTACAGGCATCCATACCGGCGGAGTCAATGTTCGTGTCGAAGTGTTTGACGATGCACCCCTGCTAAATACTGCGGACTGGGATGAAGTTGTTGAAGTCAGCATTGAGTCCACTGAGGGTCGCATCGTTGTTACCGGTATGCACGCTGACGCACCCGACAATCTTCCGGTACTCACTCCGGACGGGGAGGGGTGGTACCGGCTGAGAATTCACGCTCGCGGGCGAGACACCGCCGTGGACCTGTCTCCACCGCAGCCGGTGGAAGATTATCTGATTCAGGTATGGCCCACCGCGGAGGAGCAACCAGAGAACGCATATAAGCACACCGACGGATACGGTGCGTCCAAGCGCGCTAAATGACCATTCTTGACAACTGGTTTGCTGGAGTGACGTCTGCGGGGGCCTGGTTCAGCAGTGTCCAGGCCCGCGGCGTTTTTGTCCGAGAGACGAGCGTGAGACACCTCCGCAAGCTATGCTGCGCTAACGGTGAGTTCGTCGAGAAGAGTCAGCACGACCACCGAAGCACAGGCGGATGCGGAGCTGGGGGACCAGTTCAGCCGCAGAGCTCGACGCCGTGCTGGTGGTAGAAGGTAATGGGATCGATGGCTTGGCTGCGGACTTCTATTTGGAAGTGCAGGTGGGGACCAGTGGATTGGCCTCGGTTGCCGATTTCGGCGACGGGTTGGCCAGCGTGGACTGTTTGTCCTGTGTGGACGAGGTTGCGGTTGTTGTGTCCGTAGGTGGTGATGGTTGCGTCGGGGTGTTGGATGCGGATCCAGAGGCCGTAGCCGCTGGCGGGTCCGGCGTCGATCACCAGGCCGTTGGCGGCTGCGACGATGGTGGTGCCGGTGGGTGCGGCGATGTCTTGGCCGTGGTGGAAGCCTCCGTCTCGTGGCCCGAAGCCGGAGCTGCAACGGCCTGGTGCGGGAACGGTCCATGTTCCGGTGCCGGTGGTGCAAGTGGCGCCGTGGACGGCGGCGACGAGGGTCTGTGCGGCGGGCTCGTGCCGGGCGTAGGCCTCGGGGAAGCCGGAGCGTTGGACGGCTTGCGCGGCGACCGTCAGGCTCATCGTCTGCCATCCTGGCACCGTGAGCAGGTGTTGATAGAACTGGGTGGCGCTGTAGGTGGGGTTCATGATCTGCGCGGGTGTGCCCCAGCCTTGGGAGGGGCGTTGCTGGAAGAGTCCGAGGCTGTCGCGGTCGCCGTGGTCGAGGTTGCGCAGCCCGGATTCCTGCAGTGCGGTGGCGATGGCGATCACCCAGCCTCGGGTGGGGACGTTCATTTGCTTGCCGACTGCGACGATCGTGCCGGCGTTGGCCATCTGGTCGGGGTCGTACCCGGTAACACCGGTTGCTGTGGTGCCGGTCGCGGCGCAGTTCACGCGGTTGTTGTCGTTGAACAGCGCGGCGATGCCGCCGACCACGGCGGCGATGAGCACGACAGGCAGAAGAAGCGCGCCTGCGGCGATGGCGGTGATCTTCATGGTGGACATGCGTGATCGACCTCTTCTGTGGACGACAGCGAGGGATTGCTCACCGGCGTGAGCAGAGCGGGGCGCAGGGCGCGATAGATGTAGTGCGGCGGGTGAGTGGCGGTCTTCTGATGCGCGCCACGTGGGCCTGCAAAGTGATCGCCAACGACACAGCCGTTGGTTCTGACGATGTTCGAGCGCGCCACGAGCGTTGGCAGAGAAGCCGGCCGACTCGTGCGGCTTCGGTTGTGCCAGCGCGGCTATGTGCTCACGAGGGGTCGGTCGCTGCCCGGTTCTCGGCGCGGATCATGCGGCGCAGGCTGGTGCGTGCCGCGGTCAGTTCGAGGTGTAACTCGTAGTCGCCATCGACGACCACCCAGGACACTGCCCCGGGGACTCGGCACGTTCAGCGCGGTACACCGCCATGAACCGGGCACGCTAGGCCGACGTGCCTCACACCCAGCTGATACGTCACCGGAACGTGGCGTGTCGCCAAGAATCCTTACGTGCCTCACAGCGAAACCGACCCTGAGATAACACCGGCACCGGCGTAGTTTTCTCCGCTGGAGACCCCCGGCAGCGGTGACCGGCCGTGGTTGGTTTCGACCTTGCCTATGGCGGCGAGGATCGACCAGTCCAGGCCGGGGCACACGCTCGTGGCTTGCCGGTAGAGGCTGAGATAGTCAGCGGGGATGTCGGCGAGTGCTGCCTGGCTGGGTTGGGTGCTGCTGCCGAAGAGGGCCTTGACGACGGCTTGGCCGACACCGCCGATGAGGACGGGGACGGCGATGATGGCCGCGACAGCGGCAACGGCGATCTTCATGGGGTCACCTCCGGAAGCGGCTGGTGGGAAGCGGTGGTGGAAGCGGGTCCGGCGCGGCCAGTTCCGCAGGCGTCTGCTGGGCCTGGGCGGAGGTCGAGGATGGCGTCGCGGTGAGTGGGTCGGCGTGGGGCCACAGCTGCGCGAGCTCGACGAGGCGCAGTCGGCCGGGCCGTTGCGATGCTGGACCGGAGATCGGCAGCCACCGCGCGACGGCGGGGTTGTTCTCGCCGTCCACGCCCGTGACGTCCGCAGCGCTGGTGGCCACAGGTACGAGCGCTGGGCGGTCCAACTGGGACAGGGCGTCGGCGAGTGCTCGACGTGCTGTGGTTTCGCGGCGGCTGGTGGGCAGCCACATCAGGACGGGTGTGGTGATTCCTGTTGCGGTGGCGAGCTTTTCGTAGCTGTGCAGCTTGCGGCCGAGCTTGCCGAGGTCCTCGGTGCCGAAGTCGAATTCGAGGAAGAACTCGATCTGGTGGCCGTCTTCGCGCCAGCGGCCGTAGGCGTCGGGGCGGACCATGTCGCCGAAGAGCCGGCCGCAGCGTAGCTCGGACCACCACGCGGTCAGTCGGCCGCGGGCACTGGGCTTCCGGCTCAGTGCGACGAGGCTGGTGAAGAAGCCGTTGACGCCTACGGTGTGCGCGAGGCGCAGGGAGTGGGCGATGCCGATGGCGTCTTCGTGGCGATAGCCGAGTTGTTTCGGGTCGAGACCGTCCTCGTAGGCGAGCGCCACGGAGCCGGCGATATCGAGCACGTAGTGCATCGGCGCAGTGCCGGAGCTGACGAACGGCTGAAAGCGGTCGACGACGCGCCACTTGAACAGGTCGAGCAGGCGGTGGTTGGCCGCGCGCATGGTCGGGTAGCAGAGCTCGACGATCTGCTGGGTGGTGAAGACCTTGTGCTCGTGCAGCATCCGGGCCAGCCACCGGTCCCGAAGGGTGAGCCGCCCGGCGAGCTGGGTGTGGTGCTCCCCGGTGGTGGCCGCCCGCGGTGTGGGGCGCTGGGGCATGTGCCCGCGCAATGCCCTTTGAGGCGTGGGATTCGAGATCATGGGTAGGCACCTCCCAGGCGTTGGCCGGAATGGGGGAAGGTGAAGGGCAACGCATGCGGGGATCACCGGAGCGGACGTGTGCGCAATGGGTGAGTCCGCATGCGTTGCGGGAGAACGAGATAACGTCGGTCAGGCGGCGCGGCGCGGGTCCACAGTGGGCTGATCCGCGCGGCGTGTTGCGGTGTCAGCATCGGCGACGGGTGGGCGTGTGTTGAACCTGGCCGCTTTGCGGATTGCCTTGGCGCGTCCGGGAATCGCGGGCGGAAGCTTCTCGGTCACCGCAGTGAAGGGTGGCGCTTCCTCGCCGCCCAGGACGAGCCGGGCGGCGACGTGGTAGACGCCAAGGTTGGACAGGTCGTGATCAGAAAGCCGTGGCATGGTGTGCCGTGCCAGGCGTTTGGCGTCCTCGGGGCTGGCGTTGAAAAAGATCTTCGACCGGGCGTTGGTGCTGATGCCCTCTTCGAGCTCCTTCGGGAGCTGCCCGAGGTACTGGTGCGCCAACGCCATCGAGAGCCGATAACCACGAGCCTCGGCGAGCATGTCTTCCAATGGATAGGCCAAGTTCAAGAAGTTGTGGCACTCGTCGATGTACAAGCCGCAATCGCGGCGCTGGCGCTGAGGAATGCGGGCGCGGCGAGTGGCCGCCTGCCAAGTGCGAGCCACGACGATGGAGCCGACCAGCCGCGCGGTTTCCATCCCCAGTGCGTCGCGAGCGATGCGCACCAGGCAGATGCCACCGGTGTTGAGCACCTCGTCCATGTCCACTGTGGACTGGCCACCGGCGATGGCGGCGCGGACGAAGGGACGCAAGAGGAATCCACGGACCTTGTTCATCAGCGGCGCGATTACTTGCGCCCGGCTGGCTTCGGACAGGTCGTCGTACCAGGACCAGAAGCCCTTGAGGACCTCGTCGTCGATCTGGTCGCAGGCTCGTTGCCGGAACGCCGGCACGGTGAGCAGCTTGGGCAGGTCGACCAGGGTCGGCGTGCCGGGCATCGCGGTCAGCGTGAGCAGCCCTGCGCGGAGGATGTCGTCAGTGCGCGGCCCCCAGGAGGAGGCGTAGATCCGGGAGAAGATGCTCACGAGGTTGTCGACCGCGCGGGCCTTGTCAGCACCTTCCAGAGGGTTGAGCACTGGCGGTCGGGCTCGGGAGTCTGCGTCGAAGAGCACCACTTTCTCGCCGAGCTCCTCGGGCAGGCGCATGAGGATGTCGGAGACGAGGTCTCCCTTGGGGTCGACCACGACGACGCCGCGGCCAGCCTCGGTGTCGGCCAGGATCATCCGGGCCATCAGCTCGGACTTGCCGGAGCCGGTGGCGCCGAGGATGTGCAGGTGGTGGCGGGCGTCGGCGACGTGCAGGCCGACCGGGCGGGAGTGCCCGGAGTCCGACAGCCCGAGCGGTTTGATCTGCTCGCCGGTCGTGGCGATGCCTGGCGGGGGCGGCACGGCTTTCGCGCCGGCCCGCTGCAGGCCAGGGGTGGATTCGTCGATCGGCAGGTGCGCGATCGCGGCCAGCTCGGGGATTGAGAGCAGGTCGCCCTTGCCGAGTCGGCGTTCGGCCAGCACGGCGACCGGATCGCGGCGCAGCCGGACCCGGCGGTAGTAGTTGTGCTCGGAGTAGGCGGCGAACGCCGAGGCGATCGCGTGCCCGCGGCCCCGCAGCACCTCCCGCACCGCCTGGACCTCGCCCGAGGTGGCGTCCTCGGGGACCGTGGTGGCCACGGTGTAGCGGATGCGGGTCTCGAACTGGTTCGCTCGCAGCTTCTCCACGACCGCGCGGTCCTGGGCGGCGTACTCCAGGCTGGTTTGCCGATCCAGGCCTGGTGTTCGCGTACTGGTTGACGGCTTCGGGGTCTTGCCCGGTGTGATGGCGTCGAGCAGCCGGCCAACCAGGTGGACCGAGCCGCCCGCGTGCACTCGCCGTGCGGCGCGGCGCGCCTTGGTCACGCGGTGGCCGGCGACGGGGCGGGCGAGGATCTGCACGCAGGCGCGCTCGTGGGGACCGAGGCCGACCGGTGCGCCGAGCATCGCCCGGATCGGGTCTGCTGGGTGGTCGGTGCGGATCGGCAGGGCCTCCGAGCGCGCCAGGCGCAGCTCGCCGCCGACCGCTTCGACGCGCCGGCCCGCTGTTGCCTTGGTCGGGATCGGGGGCTTGGCGGGGGTGGTGCGGGTGTGCGCGCCAGGCCAGGCGGCCTCGACGGCGCGTTCGACCATGCCGGGTGGCACCAGGCCGGGTACCCATAGGCGGATCTGCACGCCGTCGTCGGTGAAGGTCAGCTCGAAGGCCAGGTGTGGCTGCCCGCCGAAGTGGCGCAGCCAGCCGGGCCGCAGCAGGCCGACGAGGTTGGACCACATGGTGATCGCGCCGGAGGGGTCGACCGTGGGTGGCGCGAGGACGGTGATCAGGCGGGCGTTGGTCATCAGGCGCTGGTGGTAGCGGCTGCGCCACCGGCGCCGCGCGATGGCTGCGGCGGTGACGGCGACCGCGAGCACCGGCCCGACGATCGGGCCCCACGTGAGGGCGAGGTCGCGCAGGTGCGCCAGGACGTTGTGGAATGCGCCGAGCGGGTCACGCAGGTAGTCGCTGATCGGTGAGGCGAGGACCTCCGCGGTTCGCTCGACGTGCGGGGACGGAGCGGTGGACAGCGGTGTGGTGGTGATTGGCCAGGACATCGGGTACCTCCCATGCAAAAGCGGTCGATAGGACGGGTGCGAGCTGTGGTCAGGCCGCTCGTGGCTGGTCGCTCCACACATGGCGGGGCTCGACCGTGGGCGGTTGGCTGTGGTCGGGGTGGGTGTTGTCGACGACGAGCCGCAGGTGCCGGCGGCCTCGGCGGGCGGCGCGTTCGGCGTCGACCTCGGCTTGCCACTCGGAGAACCGGCGTCCGGCCAGCCGCTTGAGGTAGGCGGGAATGCGGTTGGCCGGTACCCCGACCAGCCGCGGGCCCAGGACCGCGAGCAGGTCGCTGGCTTCCTGCGAGGCCCAGCCCGCCTCGGTGATGGCGGCCTCGTCGGGAAACACATCCGCGACCCGATCGACGGCGGGATTCAGTGCGGCATCCTGTGCCCCGCCGTAGGAGTAGACCCACAGAAAATTCGGCGGCGGGTCAGGCTCGACGAATGTCCGGAATCGGGACACCTCTTTGGTGTAGGCATAGAAGTTCGTGTCGGGGCGTGCCCGGCAGATATCCAGCCATGCTTGCAGGTATGCGTCGGAGAAGAAGTCGCCGGAGTCGTGGATCCGGATCCAGCTGCCGTGGAACTTGAGTGCGCCGAGTTCCGCGAGCATCGCTGACTTCCAGCCGGGCAGGTCGTCGAGGACGTACGCCAGGTTCGCCTGGTGCTTGGCGCGGACGACCGGCCAGGTGTAGGTGCCGTGCCGGGCATAGCACGCTTGGGCGCAGATTCCGGCGCTGGGACAGGTGTTGTAGGTGCGGCCGTCGGCCAAGCGGCCGGCCCAGGCGGGCAGCGACCAGTTCCACACGCCGATCTGGCGCATCTCGCTGTTTTGCGTCAGGAGCCGAGCGGGTCGGCTGACTGTGGCGGAAATGGGCAGTGACGTAGACATGGGTATCCCCTGGGAGTGATTCGGTGTGAACGGATTAGTTCTTGCGATTAGGGTGGTTAGGCGGCGTCGAGTTCGATGTGTGACGCGTCGCCGTCGTCGAACGAGTCCGGGATTCCTGCGGTGTCGTCTGCGCCGAGTTCGACGAAGCCTGAGTTCGTTTCGGAATCCTGAAGAGTTGCGAGGAACTCCGGGGAAGTCGTGACCAGTTCGTGCTCGACTGGCGAGGCGATGGACTGGAACGCCACGCGCTGCGTTCCGGTCGACAGGAGTCCCTGGCCGCGGTCGGCGGAGAGCAGGAACTGGCGCTCACCCATGGACAGGTCGAAGGTGCGGGTGATCTCGTCGATCGCCTGGGAGGCTTGCCGTAGCAGGATCTGCGTTGCTGCGTTGGCCACGACGGCTTTGCCGAGGTCGGAACCCAGCACGTCCGCGGTGTCCTGGGTGGCAACCGTGAGGCCCGCCCACCGTTTGCGGCTCGCCTTGGCCATGCGGAACAGGAATTCGGCACCGGCGGGCTCCTTCATCAGCAGCCATGCCTCGTCGACCACGACCAGCCTCGGCTTGCGGATGGCCGGGTTGGAGACCTGGCGCCAGACCGCGTCGAGCGTCAGGAGCGTGCCGATCGGCTTGAGCTCGTCGGCGAGATCGCGCAGCGAGAACACCACCAGGTGTCCCTCCGGGCGGGTCGAGGTCGGACCGGAGAACAGCCCGGAGAACGCGCCGGTGACGTACGGGTGCAGCCGGGCCGCGAGCTCGACCCCGGCGTGATCTCCGGTGTCGGCGAGGACCTCGGCGAGGTCAGCCAGCAGTGGCGCCGGGCGGGTCCAGGTCCGCGGATCGGAGGTGATCCCTGCGCGCTGGTAGGTGGAGGTGATCGCCCGGTCGAGCGCCGCCCGTTCGGCCGCTTCGAGCTCGCCGCCCAACAGCACGGAGATCACGGTGTGGAGGAACAGTGACCGGCGGATCAGCGCGTCGCGCGGCGCGGTGCGGCGCCCATCCGGGCGAGTGTGGATCGGCAGGTCCATCGGGTTGAGGCGAACCTGCTCGGCGCCGAGGTGCACATACGTCCCGCCGACCGCGGCGGCCAGCCGGGCGTACTCGTCCTCGGGGTCGATCACGTGGATCTCGATCCCGCGGTACAGCGACCGCAGCAACTCCAGCTTCACCAGGTAGCTCTTGCCCGCGCCGGAGCGGCCGAGGATGACGCTGTTGTGGTTGTCCAGGGCGAACCGGTCGTGGTGCACAAGGCCCTGGCTGCCGACGTTGAAGCCGTAGAGCACGCCGCTCGGCGCGCCGACCGAGGTCGGGTCCGGCGGTGGCAGGTCGGGTGAGGTGAACGGGAACGCCGCGGACAGCGCCGAGGTGTCGAAGGTTCGGCGCATGCCTACCAGATCGAGGCCCATGGGCAGGCTGGTGATCCAGCCCTGCAGGCTGCGGTAGGTGGTCGGTTTGCAGTCCAGCAGCAGCGACGCCGCCAGCGACCGGATGGCCGAGACCTCGTCACCGAGGGCTTCCTCGGTGGGGGCGTGCACGGTCAGATACAGCCCGAGCCGGTAGAGCTTGCCCTCACCGCGAGCGACCCGTGCGGACAGGTCGTAGGCGTCCTCGGTGGCGGCCTCGACGTGCGGGTCGATCAGCCGTCCTTTCTCGCTGGTATGCCGGCGACCGCTTTCGAGCTTCGCCAGCTGTTTCTTGAGCCGGTTGGCCGCGGTGACGGGGTCGATCGGCTCGATGTGCAGCGAGACGTCGACCCGTCCGGGGTAGGTCAGCAGCGGCTGCAACCAACCGGGGTGGACCTCGCGCGGGTAGCCGACGACGGCGAAGGAGGCGACCCATTCGCCGCCGACTTCCAGCGCGCGGGGACGCACTGAGATGGCGTCGGGGGTGAACGCGCTGGCCCGCCCGAGCGGCGGCTGCACGGCCTGGGTCTTTCGACCGCGGCGCTTGGCCTTGGTCTTCATCGGCGGTACCTCCTCGCGGAGTTGGCGTAGTCGTCGGGGTCCTCGGCGGTGTCGTCGAAGCCGTCGTCCCAGGCGTCCTCGGCCTCGCCGAACCCGTCGTCGGCGGAGAACGCGGCGCGGCCGAACGCGCCCGCGTCCCAGCTTTCGTCTGGGGCGGTGGTGATGACCTCGTCGGAGCCTGCGAGACCGGAGTTCGGCGGGATCACGCTGTCGGGGTTGCAGGCCGCGGCGAGCACCGCGGTGGCCTGTCCGGCGTCCAGCGGGGTCACCACGATCCCCGACGGGGACAGCAGCTCGACCGCCTCACCGAGCCGGCGCACCAGCCGCGCTTCGGCGGCCCGCCGGATGGCGTCGTCGACAAGGCTGGCCTGCTTGGCGGTCCGGCGTTTCACGGTCAGCGCGGCCAGCGGCGAGGCGCCGCCCAGTCCGTCGACCGGCCCCGTGGCCAGCAGCGGTTCGCGCAGGACCAGCAGCACCTGGCGGCGCAGCAGATCGGTGGCGCGGCCGAGCTGGTCGAGATACTCGGCATGCTCGCGCGCCGCTCGTTCCAGCGCCGGGTGCGGCAGACCACCGGCTTGTTCGCGAAGCTCGGCGATCTGCCCGGACAGGTCCAGCCGTTCCGCCCGCACCAACACCTGCACCGGCGCCGTCAAGCTGTGCAGATACCTGCCGAAGGAGGTGACGAGGGACTCCTGCTCGGCCGGGGTGCGCAGCCCGAAGTTGATCGTGGAACAGACCGCGACCACCGCGACGCCGTCCTTCCCGAGATCGATGACACCGGTGTCGGAGACCGCCTCGGCAGGCAGCCGTAACGCCGCCGGCGAGACCGTCGATGCCGCGGCATCCGTGCTGCCCGCGCTGTCCTTGCGCTTGGCGCGGCCGTCGCCACTGGTGTTAGCGACTTGGCTTTCCAGCCACTCGGGGACGGGCCGGATGCCTTCCGGCGCGGCCACCCGATGCTGCGGGCTCATCCGCTGCCGCAGTGCCGCCAGCACCAACTGGTCAAGGGGAATGCCGTCGCGCTGACCGAGCGCGAGGAACGCGGCGATCACCCCGATCGGGATGGCGACGACGAGGAACGCCACCAGCGGTACGAACTCGCGAGTGAGCGTGTACGACCCGTACAACACGATTCCTGCGACGGCGAGGATGAGCAGCTGCCGAGCGGTCAGCGGACCGATCACCCGGTCCTCGCGATCGACGTCGGCGGGAATCCTTACTGGCTGACTCATTTCCCTTCACCTCCTGAAGCGGGTTTCGGTGCGCGGAACACCGGCGGCGGAACAGAGTGGGTGCGCCGGTAGGCGTCACCGATGCGCGGCTCGGGCTGCGCCTGCCGGAACACCGGTGCCGCAGGAGCTGACTTCGGCGTCGGCGGCGTCGGCTGCGGCACTGGTGGCCTGGCGGGCTGGAACTGCAACTGCGGAGGCACCGAGGCGGTGCGGATCGCACGGGCCGGTGGTGGGGTGCCGCGTCGACGAGGACCTCCGGCGGCTTGGAACTGGGGCGAGGTGCCGGGACGTGGTCCACGTCGAGGCCGAGTCATCGGCGTGTCGGGTGCCGACGCGGAGCTGAACTCGGGCTGAGCCGGTCCGAGGGTCGCGGGCACGACGGCGGGATCGTGGATGGTCTGTTGTGGCTGGGGCTGGAGGAACCGGGGTGCCTGGGAGGGCACTCGTGGCCGACGCGCGGCACGAGTGCGTTCCGCGTCGTACGCCTCTTTGAGCCGCCTGCTGACCATCTCCGGTGTAGGAGCCAAACGTGGCTGTGCGGGCCACGGTGGTTCGCCCGCGCCGGGCGGTGTGCGGCGTGCTCCACCGGGCGCATGTGCTGCCCGAGCACCCGCGAAGCCGAGACGGCCTCCGGATACCAGAGCCATGGCTTTGCCGAAGGCGAAGGCGTAGGCCAGGCTGCCGAGAAACGAGCGACGGCCACCGCCGATCCGGACCTGGTGCAGCACCCACGTCGGGATCTTCACCAGAATCCACACCAACGCGATCAGAACGATGAGGTTGACGATCCCGTCCGGCGTTGGCGTACCGAAGAAGCTGAAACCACCTGGCTGCAGGAACACTTTCAGCGCACAGATCAGCGCCAGGCTCTGCCCGACCTGGATGCCGAGCACACCCCCTCCGACGCGCCAGTACCACTGCGCCACGCCCTCGGTCTGCGGCAGGCCGTGACACATCAGCGCCAGTGGCGCACCGCCCAGCCAGATGACGGTGAGCGCGACCCGCACGACATAGCCAATCAGTAACCCGATCAACAGAATGGTCAGCGCGAGTGACAACAATCCGGCGGACAGACCGCCGTCGAGCATCGACCTGCTCACCAACGCCACGAACAACTCGGAGATCGCCTGGCCGGCGGACTGCGGATCCAGGCCGTCACCGAGGACGGCCAGCGACGCCGCGTTGGCGAGCCGGATGGCCTGGTCACCGAACAACAGGCTGAGGTTCGCGGCGAGGAATCCGACCACGAGGCGGGGTGCGATCTCGCGGATTGAGTAGCGGGTCTGCACGCTCTGGTGGCTCATCACCAGGATCCCGGCGAACAGCACCAGCAGCGAGTACACCGCGACGACCAACAGCCGAGACTGCTCCCAGATCTCACCAACGCGCGGCAGCTGGTCCAGCGTTGGCGTGGAGAGGAGGGTGCTGCCGAGCATCCGGAGCAACCAGTTCAGCGACTCGCCAACCAACAGGTTGATGAAGGAGCCGAACCCTTCACTGACACAGGCGGTCAGATCCGTGATGCCGCATTCCGAGCCACCGGTGCCGGGCCGCGGCGCACTGATGCTCGGCGGCGGAGTAGTCGGAAGTGACGTCGCTGGTGCCGCTGACGTGGTGGAGGGCGGTGCCGGGGCGCACGGAATCGGCCGCGGTTCAGGCCCGGAACAGGGGGAGACGGGAGCTGGCGCGCTGGGTTGCGCAACGGCAGTCGCACCGAGGATGCCCACCAGTACGACGACGATGCCGAGCACCAGCAGCCAGCCCACACGGCGTGGCCGACCACCAGACCGCCGACCGGTCGTGGTGGCGAGAACCGGGGACAGCAACGCCCGGTCGTCCGCGGTGGAGGCAACCGGACCGCCACCACCGCGGTACGGGTGAACCGTGGGCAGGACGCTGACCGCCATGATCAGGCCCCCACGATCCCTTTGAGGATCTCCACGACCAACGGTGCGAGCGCGGCCAGGCCATAGCCCCACCCGGCGGACTTGAAGCACTCCTTGGCCTTCTCGTGCTCGCCGGGATCACCGCCGGCCATCACTCGTCGGACGCCGCCGATGGTCAGGAACACGGTCGCGAGCCCCGCGAGGATGCCCATGATCCAGTTACGGATGTTGTTCAGAACATCGGTGACTGAGCCGGCAAGAGCCAGGACCGCTGTATCTGCGTGCGCCGGGAGAACTGAGGCCAGCAGCACCAGGACCACCAGCCCGGCTGTCACTGTCACGCGTGACAAGCGACTGTGGCGGACCTGCGCCCAGGAAGCCTGCACAGTGATCGGAGCACTGAACTGCTGGCGGTCGATGAATCCGTCGGGCTTGCTCGACGTCGCGGGGTCGGCCGTCGGCTGCGGATTGCTGTCGATGCGGGTGCAACTTGTCCCGCTCGCGGCGGGGACGAAAGGATCGATCAGGCACATTGGGGCACCTCCGAAGGTCGGGCCGAGCGCGGGTTTGTCCCGCAGCCCTGAACTCCGGATTTCGCGTCCGTTTTGGACACGTGACCCCGAACTTTCTGCCTCGATTCGCCCTCGGAGACCGACACGGAAAGTGACGACCTGGGTAGGTCGCCGACCGGCGTGACTGGGCGCGTTAGGGCCACCGCAGTGGCCACCTGGTCGGTCAACGGGTCGGTCGGATCGGTCTCGGCAGCACCGTCGCGCAGATACGCGGCGAGCCGGAGCTCGGCGCGTTTGCGCGTCTTGTAGACCGCCCACTCGCCGGTCTGGTGCGCCGCGGCCCAGTCCGCGACGGGCACATCTTCCAACCGAGTCGCACCGATCAGCGCTGCCTCAGTTTGGGTCAGGACTCCGTCCGCGACTGCGCGGGCGAGGACCAGATCTGGGTGTCCCCACGGTGTGTGCGGTGGGGTGGATCGAAAGCCCGGCGCGACCGGAGTCGGACCAGCCAGCGCCTCGGCGAGCGCGTCGTATCCGGACCGGTAGGCGGCCCATCGCAGCCGCAGCATGATCCGCGGTGCACGCAGGTCGATGGTCGACAACGCGGCTAGGAAGCCGCGCAAGACCTCGGCGTGGACATCGGCCGGATCACCGGCGAACCGATCGGACAGGGTGGCCGCGACGGAGGTCAGCGCGGGCAGTGCGACACCGACCGCGGCGACCGTCCAGGTCGCTCCTTCAGTTCGGGAGCGCAGCACCAGATGCGCCCACACCGCGTCCCGTGTCGTCTGCGGGCACCGGCGCGCCAGCAGACGGTCGCGGACCTCGTCCAACGGGATGTGCCGGTCCGGCAGACCGGGGAAGAGCCGGCCGTTCAGCGACACCGGATGCGGCCCGGTCACCAGCCAGGTAAACGTGTCCCGCGCGATATCCAATGAGTTCGGAACAGCCTCGCCGCCACCGCGACGAAAGACGGATTGTGCTGCCATGTCGTGACTCCCACGGCGTCGATGCGAACAACAACGACGTTAGGAAGCCACAACCGATACCACGGAAATACCACGGAACTACTAGGCGCCAACTAGCAACCCGCGCTGAGGCTACTAGCGAACTACTATTTCGCCCCACAGGCGAGCTTCAAAAAGATCAACTAATCGGCCCTGCGGACTGCGTGAATTGATCGACACTAGTAGCCGATTGGCTGCGGCAATGGTTGCTCGCTAGTACGACGCTAGTAGCCAGTCCGTGCGTCAACACGGTCGCCTGTAAAGATCAACATGGGCTACGGCGAAAAAATCTTGAAAAATCTTACCAAGGCCGGTCCAGTGGGCGGTTCTGGGCGCGGCCAGGAGTCGCCGAACCAGCTACTGCGGGTCGCAGGTTTGGTGAACTCTCTGAGCTCTTTCGAGGTGGGAGCAACGCGGGCTGTCGTGATGCAAAGAAATTTGACGAGGCGTGTCCAAAGCGGGGTCGAAATACGGAGTTAAGAGGCGTCAGAACGTACGGCACCCACCTCGTCAGAGGAGACCCGCGATGACCCCGACATACGGCAACGGCTCACCGGGAGACAGCTCCCAGGAGCACGGCCCAACCGTCCCGATCCCGCTCCACCAGAGGCGGCGAACATCACGTCTGCGCGCCCTGCGCCTCACGCTGCGCCATCCGCGTCCGGCCCGGCCGAGCACCGTCTGGCCGTGCGCTCAGGACGACCTCCGTGAAGGCACCGGACTGCTCGCCAACTGGCTGCTGACGGCGATCATCAAGATCGTCACCACCTATACCCAGCCCGGCCAACGGGTGCTCCTGCTCGACCCCGCGCCCTACCTCGCGCCGCCCGCGTCGTGGTCACCAACAGAGAGCCGCAACCAGTTCCGGCCCGGGCCGTATGCCGGACTGCACGAAGCGGGCTGGACCGTGGTCCGACTCGGCCGCGGCGTCCACACCCAGACCGCTGTCGCACACCCCGACCCGCTCGACGAACCCGTCGGCACCGCGGCAGCCGAGTCCGAGTCTGGACCCCGACCGAACGCCGACAGTCCGACCGCCGACCAGCCCGCCGGGCCGTCGACGCACTGCCGGACCGGATCCGGTCCGACTGCAACCGGCGTCGGTCCGGACCGCTACGACCTCGTCGTCACCGCGGCCGACCCGCGCACCCTCGACTGGTTCCGCCCCGCCGACTGGGCCGGCCTGCTGACCCCGACCGGCACCCTCGCAGTCATCACTCACGGTGACCGTTCCTGTGACCGGCTCACCGACCCCGCCGGCTCGCTGGTGCGCGCCGCGCACCGCACCGGACTGCGCTACCTCGATCGCATCGCACTGCTGCGCGTCCCCGTTCGCGACGGAGCGCTCGCTGCCGCGACCCCGGCCCCACACCCCCGACCGCAGGGACCCGCGCGACCGTTCGCGACGCCCGCTCGGCACACCCAGGTGCATGACGACCTCCTGGTGTTCGCCCGCCAGCCGGCCCTGACCGACGCCGCCGACGGTGAGGAGACCTCCGATGACTGACCGTCCCACGTCGCCCTGGCCGCTGCCCCAGCCGCCGGGGGAGGAGCCGCCGATGCCGCCGCTGTCGGTCTGGCCGACCGGCCAGCGTGACCCGCTCGCGCAACTGCGCGACGCCGGCTGCGTGCCCGGCACCGAGACCGACACCGAGCGGATTCCGCCCGCCGTCGCCGCCCACGCGATCGCCCTCTACACCCGTCCCGGCGACCTCGTCCTCGACCCCGACTGCGGCGCGGGCACCGCCCTCGTCGAGGCGCTGCGCGCCGGCCGCCATGCGCTCGGACTGACCGTGCGCAACCGGTGGTGGACGCTCGCTCGCGCCAACGTCACCGCCGCCAAGACCGCGGGCGCCTGGCGCGACGGCTCGGTCCTCGACGCCCGGCCGAAAGTACTCGCGACCGTCCGGGCGGCCGGACTGATCGGACGAGTCGGACTCGTCCTGACCACCCCGCGCACCGCGGACCGCGCGAGCAGTCCGGACCGCGACCCGGTCGAGTCCGCCCTCACCGACCTCGCCACGACCCTGCTCTACTGCGAGCCGCTGCTGCGCTCCGGCGGTCACGTCGCCGTCATCGCGCGACCTCTCCGGCACCCGGACGGCTCGCTGGCTGATCTGACCACCCCGCTCATCGCCGCCGCCACCGCTGCAGGGCTGGCGCCGGTCGAACGGTGCATCGCACTGACCGCCGGCCTGCGCGGCAGCCGACTGGTCACCCGAGCCTCACTCGCCGAACGCCGCGCCGCCGCCCAAGCACGCGCAGCCGGTGCGCCGACCGCGCTCACCGCGCATCACGAGGTGCTCGTTTTCCAACTCGCCCACGACGCCGAACTTGCCGCCGCGACGGCAGCCGGCATCCCGTGGCCGAACGAGGACGACGTCATCCGGCCCGCCGTCAACGGCGTCACCTACCCCGGCTGGAGGCGAGCGGCATGACCACCCGCCTGCACTGCCGCGAGTGCGGCTGGCACCCCGAGTTCCGCCGCAAGCGCGCCTCCCGCCATCAATGCCTCGGCGCACCGGTGGCCGAGATCCGTCCACCGTGGTGGTCCCGCATGTGGACAAGTCTGTGGACAACGCGGTCGGGCGACTCCGCTGGCGACACCGAAGTCGGCGTGGGCGACCGGACCGGTGACGGCGAACTGGTCGACGCTTGCGGCAACCGGATCCAGTGGGCTGCGCTCGCCGCGCATCACGCCGAGACCACTCGCCGCGCCCGCGCCGCGATGGTCGACATCGTCCGAGCCGGCTACCAGATCGGGCCGCCGCCCTACGGCTACCGCGCCCTGCGCATCCGGGTCACCGACCCGACCGGCCATAGCAAGCTGCGGGCGGTCCTCGTCCCGGACTGGCATACCGCCGCGGTCGTCAAGCAGATCTTCATCTGGCGCGCCGACCACGGCCTGAAGTTCGCCGTCATCGCCGCGCGACTCAACAGCGACCCTGGGCAATACCCGGCTCCCGTGCCCAACACGCGGTGGACCGCCCAGGCCGTCCGGCGGATCGTCGCCAACGTCAAGTACACCGGGCGCCAGGTCTGGGCGCGCACCATCGCCGGCCGCCCAGCACCGGTGGAGCAATGGGTCACCTCGGCGCCGAAGGCGCACGAGCCACTGGTCGACGAACGCACCTTCCACCAAGCGCAGCCCAAGCGCGTGGCCGGGGGAGGTGGCCATGACAGTGGTGTGTGACTGCTTCCCCTCACATCTCGGAGAGAAGGCCGACCTCACATTTGGCTCGCTCTGCACGGGATACGGCGGCCTGGACCTCGGCGTGGCGGCCGCGCTTGGCGGCGGTCGACTGCTGTGGGTGGCAGATCCGGACCCACACGTGAGCAAGGTCCTTTCCACTCGTATGCCGGACGTTCCCAACCTCGGCGACATCACCACCATCGACTGGGAACAGGTTGAGCCCGTTGATGTTCTCACCGCCGGATTCCCATGCCAGGACATCAGCGCCGCCGGCCGTCGAGTCGGCATCAGGAAAGGAACCCGAAGTGGAATCTGGCACCAGGTCGTCACAGCCGTTCGCCGTCTACGACCGAGGCTCCTCGTCGTGGAGAACGTCGCTGCCCTCCGCTGGCGCCGCGGCGGCCTCGACATCGTTCTCGGCGACTTGGCCGAAGTCGGGTATGACGCGCGGTGGTCAAGCGTTCGAGCGTCCGACATCGGCGCTCCCCACCGACGCGAGCGGGTGTTTCTGCTCGCCTACCCAGCCGGGACCGTCTTCTCCACGCAACCGGTCACGGAAGAAGGCAACCCCGACGGCAGCCCGGCCGAGCCGGAATCTGTGCGAGTCCGTCAGGCTGCTCCCGACACCGCAAGCACGGGACGACACACGCGGCGGATCCTCGCCGGAGTCCCGTCTGGCAGGCGGACACCAGGTGAACCTCACCGACACCGTGACGACCTTCCTGCCGACACCGGCGAGCAGCAACCCCAACGACGGCGAGGACCCCTCCGGTTGGTTGCAGCGGCAGGCTCGCCACCGTGCGCGGGGCATCAACGGCAACGGAATGGGCATGCCCCTGTCGATCGCAGTAAGGCTGCTGCCGACGCCACGAGCGAGCGACACGGGCACATCCGGCAGGAGAGCCGGAGCAGGTTTCCGTCCGCCCTTGTCCCAGGAGGTTCTCCCGTTGTTCCCCACGCCGCTCGAACCGTAGACGCTCATCAGGCCAAGTCCGAGACTGAGCACGTCAACTGGGGCCCGTATGCGCCAGCGATCCGGCGGTGGGAACTCGCCCGTGGCATAGCGGTCCCGCA
Source organism: Lentzea sp. NPDC004782 (assembly GCF_040609115.1). Classification (NCBI taxonomy): domain Bacteria; kingdom Bacillati; phylum Actinomycetota; class Actinomycetes; order Pseudonocardiales; family Pseudonocardiaceae; genus Lentzea; species Lentzea sp. NPDC004782. The sequence goes on along the minus strand of NZ_JBEXJN010000005.1, from coordinate 63,084 downwards.
TCCGACGGAACCTGGCACCAGGGGCCGTCCCCGCCTGTCACCGCGATTCGTCGAATGGATCATGGGCCTCGACCCAGGCTGGGTGACCGCCGTCGAAATACCTCGGGCCGCACAGCTGAGAGCACTAGGCAACGGCGTCGTTCCTCAACAGGCCGAGTTCGCCGTCCGACTCATGCTGTCCGACCTCCTGCGTCTCGACATGCACGATGACGAGGCTCAAGCTGCATGAGACGTCCACCAAACCCTGAATTCGGACGTCACCGGCTCGCCGGAGAATCGCTCGCCCCCGGCTCGTCGGTGAGCGAGATCTCACGCGGAGGTACGACCCCGTACAGCTCGTCCGGCGTGCACTTCAGCGCGGTACATAGCGCTTGCAGGGTCTCGGTCTTCATCTGGACCGGCTGGTTGTTCATCAGCGCGGAGATCGACGGCAGGGACAGGGCGAAGTTGGCGTGTCGGGCGAGAAGTTCCTGCAGCTCCGTGCCTTTCCACACGTCGCGGGAGGCCATTACCTGCCTAAGCCGCCACCGAAGCTGCACCGCCATGCCTTCCCGCGCTCGCCCGTCACCGGCGCCTGTCTGAGCGCCTGGTCGCCGCTCAGTCTCCCGTATGGGTGCCAGGAATCCGACGGACCTCGCGGAGTGTTCCGGCCACTGCGACTAGTCAACACGGGAAGCGCCTCATCTTCTTAAGTTGCATGTGTGAAAATTAGGCATTACCTTAGTTTGATGGCAGACGATTGCCGCCACTCCGAGCCGGCGCGGTCGACACTCGCAGCCGTGCAGTCCTCGGTACGGCCCGGAGCCGCCGTGGCCTGCGTCGCCGAAGGGAGCAAAGCCATGAGCCGAACCGTCAGTTCTGGGCCGACACGTGTGCGGCTCGCCTTCTACGGACGTACCAACCACACCGGTGAGAAAGCCGGGGCGGACATGTCCCGCCAGTACCTCGCCTGCAATGCAATAGCGGCCGAGCTCGGCGCGATGACCCAGTGGTTCTACGACGCCCCACATGCCCTCGACGGCAGCTTCTGTCTCAGCGTCCGCGACGTCGAGTCCCGGCTCGGCGCAGCACGCGGCGACTGCCGGGCGCTCGCTGTCAGCGTTGCCGATCCGGAGCGCGAGTTCGACGCGGTCGTCTGTGCTGCGCCCGATCGACTTCCACGGCAGCCGCGCATGCGGGATCCACTTCTGCGCGCGGCGAGCATGACCAACGTGCCCTTCGTGTTCGCTGACGACGATCTGTCTCTGGCTCGGCAACTTGCGTCCAACGCCCTGGTCTTCTATCGACTCGGGCTCAGCTGTCCCGAATGGCCGGCGCTTCGATGACCCCCACGAACGACCGCTTTCCCGAACCAGTTGCTGACCCGGAGATGCGGCTGGACATTCGCATTGCCGAAGGCGCCGAAGCCGAACGGCTCCGGCTCGAACAGGCCCAGGTACTGATGGAGGTGACGCAATGGCTGGCCCGGAGGCGATCCGAGACTGGCTCAACCAACAGGGCAGCCTGAGTGCCCACGCGGGCCCGTACCGCCCCGGCTGGCGCGGCTTCGAGTCGGCTTTGGTCACAGCCGCGCCCGCCCTGATCCCCGTAGCGTTTCTCGGACGCACCTCCACCGACGACCAGCAGGACCCCGTCGGATCATTGCTACGCCAGCTGCGCATCTCGCAGGAAGCGCTGCCTGAGGGCTGCGTCATCGTCGCGCACTTCTACGACGTCGAGTCAGGTCGCAAGGATCTCAACGCACGGGGCCGGGGCGACCGTCATGAACGGCTCGCCATCCCCATTCCGCGCGACGGCGGCATCCACGATCTGCTCACTGAGGCGGCCAGTCCTGACCGGCGCTTCCAAGCAGTCATCTGCGAACAGATCGACCGCATCGCCCGCCGGACGTACTACGGCACACAGATCGAGCACCAACTCCAGTCAGCCAACGTCGGACTGTGGGCAGCCGACGAACCCATCCGGCTCGACACCGACATGCTCATCGACCCGACCACGGTTCTCACCCGGCGGGTGAAGCAGGGCATCGCTGAGTGGTACGCGCTGGACATGATCAAGCGCGCTCGCGACGGGTTCGAGACCCACACCGACCAGGGCTACAACGTCGGCAAAGCGTGCTACGGCTACCGCAACGTCCAGGTGCGCCTCGACAAGCCGGACCCCGGCAACGGGGCCGTCGACCATGCGGTTCGGAACCGTCAGGGCAACCGGGGTAAAGGGCGAAACGGCCCGCGGACGAAGAGCAAGCTGGTCGTCGAGCCGATCGAGGCTGCTGTCGTCCGCAGGATCTACGACTGGCGGATCACTGAACGGCTCGGCTACGAGGCGATTGCGGACCGGCTCAACCTCGACCTCTCGACCAACCCGCCGCCCACGCCGCCGGATCCCGAACGAGCGGTAGGTCGATGGACGGGGAGCAGCGTCCGGGAGCTCCTGAACCAGCCCAAGTACACCGGCTACATGGTCTGGAACCGGCGGGCGATGAAGACGCGCAACGGCAGCCCCAACCCGATGGAGAAGTGGGTCTGGTCCGAGGCGCCCACCCACGAAAAGATCATCGAACTGGAGGACTTCATCGCGGCCCAGCAGGTCGTCCAGCGACGCGAGCGGTCCCGCACTCAGGCGGGCGCGAACCCCCATCCGCAGACGAAGCGCACGTACCGGCTGCGGTCCTACCTGTTCTGTGAACTGTGCCACCGCCGGATGTTCGGCAAGAGTCGGCACGAGACCGCCTACTACGCCTGCGCGGCGAAAAGGGGCTACGTCCCCGAGGGGCATCCGAACAGTCTCTGGGTTCGTGAAGACGCGCTGCTATGCGGCCTGAATGACTTCCTCAGCCACCACGTGTTCGGGCTGTACAGGCAAGAGTTGCTGGCGTCCGCCATGCGAGACCTTGACGCGCGATCGGAGCAAGAACGAAACGATCGAATCGCGGCCATCAAGAAATCCATCGCGGATCTGGATGCGAGGAAGAAGCGACTGGTCCGCACCCTTGAGGTCACCGGTGACGACGACGGTGAGCCCGACCAGGAACTCATCCAGGACATCAAGAACCGGCGTGCCGAGATCAAGGCCGAACGTGCCGAACTCGCCGCCGAGTTGACGACGCTTGAGGAGCAGGCCAACGACCAGCAGAACCCCGATCTGCTTCGTCTCCTGCCGGTCGGCAGGAGCGATCTCGAAGAACTGCCGGAGGCACTCGCTCGCAAGTTGTTCGAGGCGCTCCGGCTGGAGGTGCACTACAACAAGATCGACAACACTGCTGTTTGCAGGATCACGCTGAGCGGCGAGACCCTCCCGGCGGTCCAGCAGGCTGTGCAGGCGAGCGGGGTAGTGATCCCGTTCAAGAAGCCGACGCGCGAAGCCAAGACCAGCTCAAACAAAAAGGACGAGCCGTCAAACGGCTCGTCCTCACTGTTCCCATCTGCTGTGTGCCCCCGGCAGGATTCGAACCTGCGCACCCGCCTCCGGAGGGCGGTGCTCTATCCCCTGAGCTACGGGGGCGCTACCAACACGGAAGATCCTAGCGCACTCTGGCGAGCTGGTTTCACACCCACCCCCTCGAACCGGTGAAGCGTGGTCTCCGTCACCTCCACGCGGGCGCCGGGAATAGCCCGAATTGCACTCATGCGCATATCGCTATATGTTCCGAGCATGGGTCACGGGCACGGGCACGGATCGGCGTCAGCGGGCGGGCGGCATGCCGGCAAGCTGTGGGTCGCGTTCGGCATCGGCGCGGTCTTCATGGTGGTCGAGTTCGTCGTGGGGTTCGCGACGTCCTCGCTCGCGCTGATCTCGGATGCCGCGCACATGCTCACGGACGTGCTGGGTGTGGGCATGGCGTTGGCGGCGATCATGGTTGCCAGGCGGGCCAGGGCCGGGCGGAACCGGACGTTCGGGTTCTACCGGGCCGAGGTGCTGGCGGCGCTCGCCAACGCGGTGTTGCTGTTCGGGGTTGCCGGTTACGTGATCTACGAGGCGGTTGGCCGGTTCCAGGATCCGCCCGCGGTGCCGGGGTGGCCGGTGTTGATCGCGGCCGGGCTGGGGCTGGTGGCCAACCTCGTGAGCTTCGCCGTGCTCAGGGAGGGCGCGAAGGACAGCATCAACGTCAAGGGTGCGTACCTGGAGGTGCTGGCGGACCTCGTCGGGTCGGTCGGGGTGCTCATCTCGGCCCTGATCACGCTCACGACGGGCTGGAAGTACGCGGACCCGATCATGGGTGTGCTGATCGGCGTGTGGGTGTTGCCGCGGACGTACGGGCTCGCCAGGAACGCGTTGCACATCCTGTTCCAGCACGCGCCGGAGCGGTTGGACGTCACCGAGATGCAGAAGGCTTTGACGGAGCTGCCCGGGGTGACCGAGGCGCACGACCTGCACGTGTGGACGTTGACCAGCGGGATGGAGGTGGCTTCGGCCCACCTCGCGACCTCGAAGGACGCCGATCACGAAGCCGTGCTCAAGGCGGCGCAGTCGTTGCTGGCGACCAGGTACCACATCGAGCACGCCACGCTGCAGGTCGAGGGCGGCTCGTCAGCGCAGCGGTGCCGGGAGCTGTCGTGGTGAGGCGGGCAGGTCGCGGAAGCCGTCCTTGGTGGACGGGGCGCCTGTTCGTGACGGAAGGGGATCGCGGGGTTGTGGCACGATGACCCGGACGCGGCCTCGTTCGAACGGCACCACAACGGCCTCCCCAGTCTGCACCGCATGAATTGCCAAGATCTCATCGGAGTATGTCTGAAAGGGAAAGATCCTTTCAGGTGAACGGGAAAGGCCGCGCTCCGTGACGGAACGCGGCCTTTCCGGGTCAAACGAGATCAGTTGGTCGCTACAGACCAGTGCACTGTCCTGCCTTCGGACCCTTCACTTCGTTCGGGAAGCCGTTGTTCGACGGCTCCGGGGTGTTGCCGGTGCAGGAGAGCGGGCCGCCGACGGTCGAGAACGCCACCACCGACCTGGTCTTGTTCGACGTCAGTGACACAGGGCCACCGACAGAGGTGTTCTCGACGGCGACCTCGGTGGCCGAACCGTTGACCGTCACCGGGCCGCCCACGGTGGTGCCCACGAGCACCACGGAAGCCGCGTCGGAGGCCGACAGCGGGCCCTTGATCTCGCCGCCGAAGACGTACAGCGTGGCACCTCGGGTGACCGTGACCGGGCCGTTGATCGTGGCACCGTCCACATAAGTCACGCCCTTGACCTGCAGCGGGCCGTTGACGGTACCGGTCACCGTGGTGGTGGGGACCGGCAGCGGCTTCGACAGCAGCTCGAACTCCGCCAGCGCGACGTCCTCGGAGAACTCCAGGCGGTAGAAGTTGTAGCGGCCCGGCGAAGCGATCTTGAACGACCGGGTGTACTGCTGCCACTGGAAGTTCTCGCCGGAACGCTTGTCGACCGTCGCCCAGGTCTTGCCGTCGTAGGAGGCCTTCAGCTCCCACGACGAGGGCGACTTGCCGGTCTTCGCGTTGGTCAGCGTGTAGAACTCCGCCTTCTCCTTCGCGTCGGCCGCCTTGAAGTCGAACGAACGGACCACCGCGGAGGTCGCGGAGTTGTTGTCCACCAAAGCAGCCGTGCCCACACCAGCCGAAACGTCCCGCAGCGGCGTCGGAACCGCGTCACCGGTGGTGATCGAGTCCGGCACGTCCGAAGCGCCCGTGCCCCACGCGGAAGGCGTAGGGCCCATGTCGAAGTCGATCGTCGCGCCGGCCGCGAGCACGTCGTGCGGCAGCGACGTCTTGTTCCACGCCTTGCCGTTGACCTTCACGCCCTGCACGTAGATGTTCTTCGCGCTGTTCTTCGGCGCGTTGATCACCAGCTTCTTGCCGTTCTCCAGCGCCACGGTCGCCTTCTTGAACAGCGGCGAACCGATCGCGTAGGCCGGCTTGCCCATCTGCAGCGGGTAGAAGCCCAGCGACGAGAACAGGTACCACGCCGACATCTCGCCGTTGTCCTCGTCACCGGCGTAGCCCTGGCCCTGCTCGGAACCGATGTACAGGCGCGACAGGATCTCCCGCACCTTCTCCGCGGTGCCGGACGGCTTGCCCGCGTAGTTGTACATGTAGGCGATGTGGTGCGACGGCTGGTTGGAGTGGCCGTACTGGCCCATCCGCACGTCCCGCGCCTCGACCATCTCGTGGATCACGCCGCCGTAGCCGCCGGGGAACTTGGTGGTCTCCGGCAACGAGAAGAACTGGTCGAGCTTCTGGGCGAGCTTGTCCCGCCCGCCGTACAGGTTCGCGAGACCCTGTCCGTCGTGCGGCACCGTGAACGCCATGTTCCAGCCGTTCGTCTCGGTGTAGTCGTAACGCCATTCCTGCGGGTTGTACTTCGCGGGGTCGGCGACGCGCCACGAACCATCGGTGTTGCGGCCCTGGAAGAAGCCGATCCGCTGGTCGAACGTCAGCACGTAGTTCTGGGCGCGGTTGAGGAAGTACTCGTACTCCTCGGCGTAGCGCTGCTCGCCCGTCCTCTCGTGCAGCGCCTTCGCCATCGACGCGATGCCGAAGTCGTTGAGGTAGCCCTCGATCGCCCACGACCAGGCCTCGGAGTCCATCTGGTCGTGCCCGGTGTAGCCGAGGAACACCGACCGTTCCATGCCCTTGCGGCCGACCGCGCTGTTCGGCGGCACCACGGAGGCGTTCTTCACGGCGGCGTCGTAGGCGGACTTGATGTCGAAGTTGCTGACGCCCTTGAGGTACGCGTCCGCGAACGCCACGTCGGAGCTCGTGCCGGTCATCAGGTCGGCGTAGCCGGGGGAGGACCACCGCGACACCCAGCCGCCCTGCCGGTACTGCTCGACGAAGCCGTCAGCCATCTCGCCCGCCTGCGACGGCGTGAACAGCGAGTACGCGGGCCAGGTGGTCCGGTAGGTGTCCCAGAAGCCGTTGTTGACGTAGATCTTGCCGTCCACGACCTTCGCACCGGTCTGCGTCGGCGTGTTCTGACCGGCCGGCGGCGACACCGGGGACGCGTACTTCGTCTTGTCGCCTACCTTCTCGAAGCCCGAGTTCGGGTACAGGTAGAGCCGGTACATGTTGGAGTACAACGTGATCAGCTGCTCTTCGGACGCGCCCTCGACGGTGATGATGCCGAAGATCTTGTCCCAGGCGGCCTGCGCGCGGTCGCGCACCGCGTCGAAGGAGTCCGCCGGCTTGATCTCCTGGTCGAGGTTCGACTTCGCCTGGTCGACCGAGATCAACGAGGTGGCGATCCGCAGCTCGACGGTCTTGTCGCCGAACGAGAAGTAACCGCCGACGTTGTCCCGGCCCGCCCCGGTGAGCTTGCCGCTCGCCGTCACCGGCTTGTCGACCTTGCCGTAGACGAACAACCGGGTCGTGCCCGCCGACCCGAGCCGCACGTCCGAGAAGCCGGTGACGACACCGTTCGCGGCGTCCAGCGTGAGACCGCCGGAGTTGTTCACGTTGTCGAACACCAGGTTCTTCTGCCCCTGGTCGGTGAACGTGAACCGGAACACCGCCGCGTGGTCGGTCGGCGCGATCTCGGTCTTCATGCCGTTCTCGAAGGTCACGCCGTAGTAGTGCGCCTTCGCGATCTCGTTGTCGTGCTTGAACGCGAGCGCACGCGCGGCGCGGTCCTGCGTCGGTGCCTTGTCCGACGGCATGACCTGGAAGGTCTGGCGGTCACCCATCCACGGGCTGGGCTCGTGGGAGGCGGTGAACGCCTGCAGCGCCGGCAGGTTCTGCGCGTTGTTGCGCTGCTGGTACTCGTACAGCCAGCTCTGCGAACCCGCGTTGGTCATCGGGGTCCAGAAGTTGAAGCCGTGCGGCACCGCGGTCGCCGGGAAGTTGTTGCCGCGCGAGAACGAGCCGTTCGAGTTCGTGCCGCGCGTGGTCAGCACGTAGTCGGAAGGCTTCGAGTACTGCTTCTTCACGACGTCACCGATGCGGATGTCGTCGTACCAGGCACCGAACTCCGTGGGGCCCTTGGGACCGTCGTACGCGACCAGGATCCGCTTGATCGTCTTGCCGGCCGCGACCGCGCCGATCGTGGACGCCACCTTGTTCCACTGGTTGGCGTACAGGAACTTGCCCGCGCCCTGGCCCTGCGGGGACAGCACCGCGCCGTGCTGGTCGACCGCGTTGAGGTCGCTCAGGTAGGTGCCGTCGGAGAACGCGAGGTCCACCGCGGAGTACGTGCTCGGGTAGTCGAGGTTGTCGTTGACCCAGTCCGGGAAGATCATGTACGACAGCTCGGTCTGCGGTTCGACCTTGACGTCGACGTCGAAAACCTTGTTGTAGCTGTACGCCCGGCCCTCGGTCGTGTGCTTGCCCTGGGCGCGGAACGACTTCACGCCGGTCCAGCCGACCTTCGACTTGGCGGTGTAGCCGCCGGAAGGTCCGCTGCCGACGAGGCTGCGCATGTTCGGCGTCGGCTGGTTCGCAGAGCCGTCGGAGAGCTCGACCTCGGAGATCTGCACGATGTCCGTGCCGTGGTTCGCCGTGACGTCGAGCTTGTAGTACCGGTACGACGCCGGCGAGGCGACGTCGTAGACCTTGGTCTGGAACCGCTCGGCGAAGCTCTCGCCCGTGCGGGTGTCGACGACGGTCCAGTTCGTGCCGTCGTTCGAGCCCTGCAGCGTCCAGTCCTTCGGGTCGCGCTCCGGCTCGTCGTTCGCCGACGAGAGCGAGTACTTCTTGATCGTCTGAGGGCTGCTCTGGAAGTCGAACGTGATCCAGCCGGTGGAGGCGAAGACCAGCCACTTGGTGTTGACGTTGCCGTCGTTGATCTTGTCGACGCCCTCGCCGGAGGCGTCGTTGTCCCCGTTGGCCGCGACCACCGCCTTGTCGGCGACGTTGCCCGGAAGGCCAGGACCGCTCGACCCGATCACGCCGGCCGACTTCGGCTTGCCGGTCGCGTCGGTCTCGACCGTGCTCACCCACGACGGTTGCGGTTGACCGTCCTCAAAGGACGACGAAAAGCCCACGCCTGACTCCTCCGGTGCCGCGGCCGCGTTGCCGCCGGTAACGCCGCACACCAGTGTCGCAGTGATCGCAACGCTCAACAGAGTCGTGGTTCGTCTCTTCCCCAGTTGCCTCATTGCAACCCTTCCGCCGCCTTGCCTGCCCCGTTCGCGAGGGAGCGTTTCTGCACGTGACATCGTTGTCAAGGGACCGGGCAGAACTTGTCTGCGAACCTGTCCTCTCAACAGTTGCGCGCAGAGACCGCAGTTCAAGATCTAGACTCGGTCGGTGACCGACCGCAAGCCGCCAGAGGTGGGTACACCAGCGGGCATGCGCGTGCTCAACCAACGCGCTGTGTTGGGTCGGTTGCGCCGTCTGGGTGCCGCCACCCGGCCGCAGATCGCGAAGGACACCGGGCTGTCCAAGCCGACGGTCGGGCAGGCGCTCGTCGATCTCGAACGGCACGGCCTGGTGCGCCCGATCGGCCGCACGACCGCCGGGCCCGGCCGCTCGGCCGTGGTCTACGAACCGAATCCGCTCGCGGGGTACGTGCTGGGTGTCGACATCGGGCGGGAACGGATCCGGGCCGCGGTGGCCGATCTGGGCGGGTCCGTGGTGGCTCGGGTGGACGAGCGCAACCGCAGCCGGTCGGTGTCTTCCCTGGTCCGCACCGTGACGGAGCTGGCGTCGCGCACCGTTGCCGACGCCGGGATCGCGTTGACCGACGTCGTGGTGAAGGTGATCGGCAGTCCCGGGGTGATCGACCAGCGCTCGCGGGTCGTGCGGCACGCGCCCAACCTGCCGGGCTGGGAGTCCGCCGGTGTGCTCGACGGGCTGGAGTCGTCGCTCGGTCCCGTGGTGGTCGTGGAGAACGACGCCAACCTGGCCGCGTTCGGCGAACACGTCTACGGGGCGGCGAAGGACGCGCGGGTGTTCGTGTGCGTGACCGTCGGAACCGGTGTCGGCATGGGGATCTGCGTGGACGGCGTGCTGTTCCGCGGTGCGCACGGGGCGGCGGGCGAGGTCGGGTTCCTGCCGTTCGGGAAGTCCTCTTCGGACGTCCAACGTGGACAGTTCGAACAGGCCGCGGCCGCGGAGTCCGTGGTGGCGCTGGCTCGTGAACGCGGGCTGGCGGCGCGCACGGCCCGCGAGGTGTTCAGCGCCGCGCGGTCCGGTGACGCGCAGGCCGTCGAGGTCGTCGGGCTGGAGGCCGAACGGCTGGCGTTCCTCGTCGCGTCCGTGGCCGCGGTGATCGACCCCGAGCTGGTCGTGCTGGGCGGTGGCGTCGGCTCGAACGTCGACTTGCTGCTCGCGCCGGTGGAAGCCGCGCTGCGCACGATGACGCCGCTGGCGCCCCGGATCGTGGCGGGGTCGCTCGGTGACGGTGCGGTGCTCTCCGGGGCCATCGCGATGGGCCTCGAAGCCGCGCGTGAATTGGTCTTTGAAGTTACTCTCTGAGAGTAGTCGAGTGGCCCTCACCTGGTAATTCACTCAATTGTCGTAGCTGTTAACGGCGTTCTGTGGCTTAGCGTTACCGGAACCTCCACCTGGAGGGTGTTGTGTCCTTCCGTTGCAAGGGGAGTCGGTAGGGGGATGCGGGGGACGTAGCCCCCTACCGGCCGTGCACTGGGCAGGTGCCGCGCCCGCACCATCAGCCTGCCCAGTGCAGTAACGGCTCTTACCGCGGCGTCGGCCGGTGCACGTTCGTCGCCGTCGACTCCCGATGCGTCGAGTCCGCGATCCACCGACCGGGGATGGACGCGTCCAGCACGCCCTCCTCCAGCCACGTGTAGTTGCCGTCCAGCACCTGCTTGGCCAGCAGCACGTCGCTGTCGTCGGTGTTCTTCCACAGCTTCTCGAACAGCTCGTCGACCCGGATCCGCGCCTGCTTGGCGAACGCGTCCGCGAGCAGCTCGGCGTTGGGGTTGGGGTCCTGCGCGGCCCGCACGCACGCGGCGCTGATCGCGAACAGCTCGGCGCCGATGTCGACGATCCGGCTGAGGAACCGCTGCTTGCGCTCCATCTTCCCCTGCCACCGCGACATGGCGTAGAACGTCTGCCGCGCGAGCTTGCGCGCCGACCGTTCGACGAACCGCAGGTGCCTCGCGAGCGGCCCGAACTCCGTGTACCCGGCCGGGCTCTGGCCCTTGCCGACCACCAGCGTGGGCAGCCACTTCGCGTAGAACCCGCCCGCCTTGGCCGCCGCCTTCATCTTCGCCTGCCGGTCGGCGTCGGGGTCGATGATGTCGCCGGCGACGCTGAGGTGCGCGTCGACGGCCTCGCGGGCGATCAGCAGGTGCATGATCTCGGTGGAGCCCTCGAAGATGCGGTTGATGCGCAGGTCGCGCAGCATCTGCTCGGCCGCGATGCCGCGTTCGCCGCGCGCCGCCTGCGACTCTGCCGTCTCGTAGCCGCGGCCGCCGCGGATCTGGACCAGCTCGTCGGCCACCAGCCACGCCTTCTCGGACGCGTAGAGCTTGGCCAGCGCGGCCTCGATGCGGATGTCGTGGCTGCCGGCGTCCGCGAGCTCGGAACTGAGGTCCAGCACGGCTTCCAGCGCGTACGCCGTCGCCGCGATGTAGGCGATCTTGCCGGCGATGGCCTCGTGCTTGCCGACCGGAAGACCCCACTGGATGCGCTCGTTCGACCACTCGCGGGCGATCTTCAAACACCACTTGGCCGAGCCCGCGCACAGTGCGGGCAGGCTCAGCCGACCGGTGTTCAGGGTGGCCAGCGCGATCTTGAGCCCCGCGCCCTCCTTGCCGATCACGTTCTTCTTCGGCACGCGGACGTTGTGGAACCTCGTTACGCCGTTTTCGAGGCCCCGCAGGCCCATGAACGCGTTGCGGTTCTCGACGGTGATGCCCTCGGCGTCCGCTTCGACCACGAACGCGGTGATGCCCTTGTTCGGCACCTGCGCCATGACGACCAGAAGGTCGGCCACGACACCGTTGGTGGTCCACAACTTCACGCCGTTGAGCACGTAGTCGTCGCCGTCGGGGATGGCGACGGTGCCGAGGCGGGCCGGGTCCGATCCGACGTCCGGTTCGGTGAGCAGGAACGCGGTGATCTCGCCCTTGGCGCACCGGGGCAGGAACTCCTGCTTCTGCTCGGGACTGCCGAACATCGCGATCGGCTGCGGCACGCCGATCGACTGGTGCGCGCTCAGCATCGCGCCGATCGCGGGACTGGCCGAGCCGACCAGCATCAGCGCCTTGTTGTAGTAGACCTGCGTCAGGCCGATGCCGCCGTACTCCGGCTTGATCTTCATGCCGAACGCGCCGAGGTCCTTCAGGCCCTTCAGCACGTCGTCGGGGATCTGGGCGTCCCGTTCGATGACGGTGTTGTCGATGTGGGACTCGGTGAACTCGCGCAGCTTCGCGAGGAAGGCCTCGCCGCGCTCCCGGTCCTCGGCCGTGCCACTCGGATGCGGGTGGATGAGGTCGATGCGGAAGTGACCGAGGAAGAGCTCCTTGCCGAAGCTCGGTCGCTGCCAGCGGGTTTCCCGTGCTTGTTCGGCGACCTGCCTGGCCGCGCGCTCGTCGACGGTCATGGTTACCTCCGAGTAGGGGTGTGACCCACGTTACTCAGCGGTAGGCGGATGTCCACCGGCTCGGGGGGTGAAACAGATGAACGGCGCATTCGTTCACCTCAGGTGGACAAATGCGCCGTTCATCGAGGAAGTACCGGGCTACGGCAGCGGGGCGGCTCCGCGCTTGGCCAGGTAGTCCTTCATCAGCTCGGTCTCGGCGGCCTGCGACTTCAGCATGTTGTCCGCCAGCGTCCGGACGAACGGCTGGCCGGCGTGCGTGGCCGCGTACTCGGCCATCGGCGCTCCGCCCAGGTGGTGGCGGAGCATCAGCTGCAGGAAGTAGACGTCGAGCTCGCGTCCGGTCAGCGTCCGCAGCTTGGCCAGCTCGTCGGTCACGGCCATGCCGGGCATCAGCGGCTTGCCGGCCTCCGGCGTGGTGGCGCCGTGGCCGTGCACGCCCGCGTCGTTCATCCACGCCATGTAGACGCCCGACACGTTCTGCTCGTGCTCGTTCCACATCATCAGCCACCCCTTCATCCGCCCGACCTGTTCGAGCTGGGTGGAGGCGATGTCGAACGCCAGCTGCCTGACCTCCGGATCGGTGGAGCGATCGCGGGCGATGTTGGCCATCTGGATGCCCTGCAGGTGGTGCTGGGCCATGTCCTGGCAGAAGCCGACGTCCACGGAACCGGACGCCGGCACCGCGGAGGACGACGAACCCGGCAGCTTCACGAGCAGGCCCACCGCCGCGCCCAGCAGGAGCACGGCGAGCACGGCGGCACCGATCACGAGGGCGCGGGCGACCCCGGAGGGACGCCCGGACACCTCGGTCTCTTCGGCGGGAGCGGTCATCAGCTCGACGGCGGCGTCGAGGGCGCGCCCGACGACGGAGGCGTGCTCATGTTCGGCTTGTTCTCGGTGTTCGACTCGTCCTTGCCGCCGGTCATCGGCACGGCGTCGGGGCCCGGCTTCTCGGCCACGAACGGCGCCGGGTTCGACTGGAACTGCGGGTTCTCGCAGGACGCGCCGACCTCGGGGTAGGTGTTCGGGTTGCGCAGCAGCGACGAGATGAACTGGTCGATGCGCTCGTCGTCGGCCTTCTCGACCTTCAGCTGGTGGCCCCAGGACTGCAGCGAGATCGGCTTGTCGAGGCCGGGGTACGGCGACATCATCGTGTACGGGACGCCCTCGACCTTGGTCTTGAGCTTCGCGAGCGCGTCGTCCTTGACCTGGTCGGGGTTGTAGGCGATCCAGATGGCGCCGTGCTCGAGGCCGTGGACCATGTTCTCGGTGCGGACGGCCTTGTCGTAGACGACGCCGGTGCAGTCGGCCCACTGGCCGTCGTGCGGACCGCCGAAGGGCGGGCTCTGGTCGTAGGCGACGCGCTGGGTCGGCTCGACGTGGCGGGAGCCCTTGTACTCCTTGATCACGATGCCCGCGAGCTGCGTCGACGGGTCCTTGTTCGTGTCGGAGGGCTTCCACTTGGCCAGGGCGGCCTCTTTGACGTTGTTCGCGTGGATCTGCGAGTACGCGTATCCGAACACGCCGCCGGCCAGGCCGAGAACGGCGATCACCGCGATGATCGTTCCCCACGGCTTCGGCTTGCTCGCCACCACCGAGGAACGGGCGGCCGCCACGCTGCTGCGTGTGGCCTTCGTCTTCTTGCCGCTTACCATGTCCGCCTCAGATGTCGTCCTGGTCAACCGGGCGTCAGTGTAGGGACTTCGTGTCTGGTCGCTGTCAGCGCGTAGCGATACCACGTGGTCGTTAACACTTGCCGTCTCACCCTCCGAGACCCGGTAACCCGGTCGAGACCTGCGACAACGCTTCTCTAGACTCATGCGTCGTGACCCCCGAAGCGCTCGCCGATCTCGTTCGGACCGCGGTTGCCCAGTTGCTGGCCGACCGGGGCCTGGACGCCACCTCGCTGCCCGCGCAGGTGACGGTCGAGCGACCCAGGAACCCCGAGCACGGCGACTACGCCACGAACATCGCGCTCCAGCTCGCCAAGAAGGCCGGCGTCGCGCCGCGCGACCTCGCCACGTGGCTCGCCGAGGTCCTGCGGAGCCAGAAAGCCATCGCGAAGGCCGACGTCGCGGGACCGGGCTTCATCAACCTGACCATCGCCACCGAAGCGCGGGGCGCGATCGTCGAGGACGCGCTGGAGGACGGCTACGGCACGGGCACCGAGCTGGCCGGCAAGAAGATCAACCTGGAGTTCGTCTCCGCGAACCCGACCGGCCCCATCCACCTGGGCGGCGCGCGCTGGGCGGCCGTCGGCGACGCGCTCGGCCGAGTCCTCGAAGCCCGTGGTGCCGAGGTCACGCGGGAGTACTACTTCAACGACGCGGGCGCGCAGATCGACAGGTTCGTCCGGTCGCTGATCGCCGCCGCGAAGGGCGAACCGGCTCCCGAGGACGGCTACGCGGGCACCTACGTGAGCGACATCGCGGCCGAGGTGCTGCGCCGCGAGCCGGGTGCGCTCTCCGACCCCGAAACGGTGCGCAAGGTCGGCGTCGGGCTCATGTTCGACGAGATCAAGCGCAGCCTGCACGAGTTCGGCACCGACTTCGACGTCTACTTCCACGAGGACTCGCTGCACCAGGACGGCCGCGTCGCCGAGGCCGTCGAGCGGATCAAGGCCAACGGGGCGCTGTACGAGAAGGACGGCGCCTGGTGGCTGCGGTCCACCGACTACGGCGACGACAAGGACCGAGTCGTCATCAAGAGCGACGGCGCCCCGGCCTACATCGCCGGTGACATCGCGTACTTCCTCGACAAGCGGGCCCGCGGGGCCGACCTCTGCATCTACATGCTCGGCGCGGACCACCACGGCTACGTCAGCCGGCTCAAGGCCGCCGCGGCGGCCCTGGGCGACGACCCGGCGACCGTCGAGGTGCTGATCGGCCAGCTCGTGAACCTCGTCAGCGGCGGTCAGCCGGTGCGGATGAGCAAGCGCGCCGGCGCCGTCATCACGATGGAGGACCTGGTCGACGCGGTCGGGGTGGACGCGGCGCGTTACGCCATGATCCGCTCGTCCGTCGACTCGTCCCTGGACATCGACCTCGACCTGCTGCGCAAGCACAGCAACGACAACCCGGTCTACTACGTGCAGTACGCGCACGCGCGCACGTCGTCGATCCTGCGCAACGCCGCCGACCTCGGCATCACCCCAGGAGAGGACTTCGCGCTGCTCACCCACGAGCGCGAGGGCGACCTCATCCGCACCATCGGCGAGTTCCCGCGCGTGGTGGCCACCGCCGCCGAACTGAGGGAACCGCACCGCGTGGCTCGCTATCTGGAAGAGCTCGCGGGCACGTACCACCGCTTCCAGCAGGACTGCCGCGTGCTGCCACGCGGTGACGAGGAGACGACTCCGTTGCACCAGGTCAGGCTTCAGCTCGTGAACGCCACGAGGCGTGTCTTCGCCGCAGGTCTCGGCCTGCTCGGCGTGGCCGCCCCGGAGCGCATGTGATGCGCGCGCACCCGGCCGGACCCCGGCACGCCGACGTTCTCGTTCCCGGCAACACCGCCGGTGACCGCCCTTCGAGCGCCGAGCAGCTCGACCACCTGGACGCGCACGTGTGGCCCCGCAACGCCAAGCGCAACGCCGACGGCGTCGTGGAGTTCGCGGGTGTGGACGTGCGCGGGCTCGCCGAGCAGTACGGCACCCCGTTGTTCGTCATGGACGAGCAGGACTTCCGCGCGCGCTGCCGTGAGCACGCCGAGGCGTTCGGCGACCCGACGCTCGTGCACTACGCCTCCAAGGCGTTCCTGAGCGTCCAGATCGCGAAGTGGGTGGCCGAAGAGGGCCTCTCGATCGACGTCTGCAGCGGCGGCGAGCTCGCCATCGCGCTGCGGGCGGACTTCCCCGCCGAGCGCATCGCGTTGCACGGCAACAACAAGAGCGTGCCCGAACTGATCGCGGCCGTGGAGGCGGGTGTCGGCGGGATCGTGGTCGACTCGTTCCACGAGATCGCGCGCCTGGACGCGATCGCGCGTGAACGCGGTGTGGTGCAGGCGGTGCTGATCCGCGTGACGGTCGGCGTCGAGGCGCACACCCACGAGTTCATCGCGACCGCCCACGAGGACCAGAAGTTCGGCTTCTCGCTGTCCTCCGGCGACGCGGCCGAGGCCGTGCGGCGCGTGCTCAAGGCGTCCGGGCTCAAGCTCGTCGGCCTGCACAGCCACATCGGTTCGCAGATCTTCGACGCGTCCGGCTTCGAGGTCGCCGCGCGCCGCGTCATCGGCCTGCTCGCGGACATCCGCTCCGAGCACGGCGAGATCGACTCGCTGACCGTCGTCGACCTCGGTGGTGGTCTCGGCATCGCGTACACGCCGGACGACGACCCGCCCCCGCCCGCCGAGCTGGCGCGGCAGCTGCACAACATCGTGCAGAAGGAGTGCGAGCACAACGGGCTGGAGATGCCTCGCATCGCGGTCGAGCCGGGCCGGGCGATCGTCGGCCCCGGCACGGTCACGGTGTACGAGGTCGGCACCATCAAGGACGTCGAGCTGGACGGTGGTGCGCGCCGCCGGTACGTCAGCGTCGACGGCGGCATGAGCGACAACATCCGCACGGCGCTCTACGACGCGGTCTACGACTGCAAGCTCGTCTCACGCGCCGCCGAGCCCGAGTCGCGGGCCGTGCTGTGCCGCGTGGTGGGCAAGCACTGCGAGGCCGGTGACATCGTGGTTCGCGACTGCTGGCTGCCCGACGACCTCGCGCCGGGAGACCTGGTGGCGATCGCTGCGACCGGGGCCTACTGCTACTCGATGGCGAGCGGGTACAACCGACTTCCACGGCCCGCGCTCGCCGCGGTGACCGGTGGAGAGGCGCGGCTGCTGCTGCGCCGGGAGACCGAGGACGATCTGTTCCGTCTGGAGGTATGAGAGCCGTGAAACCGATTCGGGTCGCCTTGCTGGGTTGCGGCACGGTGGGCACGGAGGTAGTCCGGCTGCTGACGGACCAGGCCGAGGACCTCACCCAGCGCATCGGCGCGCCGGTTGAGCTCGCGGGCATCGCCGTGCGCAGGCCGAACAAACATCGCGAGGTGCCGGAACACCTGCTCACCACGGACGCCGCCGCACTCGTCGCGTCCGACGACGTGGACGTGGTCGTCGAGGTCATCGGCGGCATCGAGCCGACGCGCGGGCTGCTGCTGGACGGGCTGAAGGCCGGCAAGTCCGTCGTCACCGCGAACAAGGCGCTGCTCGCCGAGCACGGCTCCGACCTGTTCGAGGCCGCCGACTCGTCCGGCGCCGACCTCTACTTCGAGGCGGCCGTCGCCGGTGCGATCCCGTTGCTGCGCCCGTTGCGGGAATCCCTTGCGGGAGACCGGATCACGCGCGTCATGGGCATCGTCAACGGCACGACGAACTTCATCCTGTCCGCGATGGACGCCACCGGCGCGGGCTACGGCGAGACGCTCGAGGAAGCCTCGCGGCTCGGTTACGCCGAGGCCGACCCGACCGCCGACGTCGACGGGTTCGACGCCGCGTCGAAGGCCGCGATCCTCGCCTCCCTCGCGTTCCACACGCGGGTGACGGCCGCGGACGTGTACCGCGAGGGCATCCGCCAGGTCAGCGCGGCGGACATCGCGGCGGCCAAGGGCCTCGGCCGCACGGTGAAGCTGCTCGCGATCTGCGAGCGGGTCGTCTCGCCGTCCGGCCAGGAGTCAGTCACCGTTCGAGTGCACCCGGCCATGATCCCCAGGACGCATCCGCTGGCTTCGGTCAACGGCGCGTTCAACGCGGTGTTCGTCGAGGCCGACGCGGCGGGGGAGATGATGTTCTACGGGCAGGGTGCCGGTGGCGCGCCGACGGCGAGCGCGGTGCTCGGCGACCTGGTCGCCGTGGCGCGCAACAAGGTCGTGAGCGGACGTGGTCCGCGCGAGTCGGCCTACGCCGCGCTTCCCGTGCAGCCCATGGGGAACACGCCGACGCGCTACCACATCAGCCTCGACGTGGCGGACAAGGCCGGTGTCCTCTCGCAGGTCGCCGCGGTGTTCGCCGAGCACGACGTGAGCATCGCCGCGGTGCGCCAGGAAGGCCGCACCGAGGACGCCAGCTTGGTGATCGTCACGCACGCGGCGACGGACGCCGCGCTGCGGTCCACTGTGGACAAAATCGGTGGCCTCCCCGTGGTGCGGGACGTCGTCAGCGTGATGAGGGTGGAGGGCGAAGAATGAGCGGCGCTGTGAAGCCGGGCTGGCCCGGGCTCATCCGCGCGTACCGCGACCGGATCGAGATCCCGGAGGGCGCGGAGATCGTGACGCTGCACGAGGGTGGCACGCCCCTGGTGCACGCCAAGCGGATCTCCGCGATGACCGGTTCCGACGTGTACGTGAAGGTCGAGGGCGCGAACCCGACCGGTTCGTTCAAGGACCGCGGCATGACGGTCGCCATGACGTACGCGCTCGCGTCCGGCATCAAGGCGGTCATCTGCGCCTCCACCGGCAACACCTCCGCGTCCGCCGCGGCCTACGCGGCCAAGGCCGGTCTGACCGCCGCCGTGCTGGTGCCCAGCGGCAAGATCGCCATGGGCAAGCTCGCGCAGGCCGTCATGCACGGCGCGAAGATCCTGCAGATCGACGGCAACTTCGACGACTGCCTGGAGCTGGCGTCGAAGACCGCCGCCGAGTACCCGGTGACCTTGGTGAACTCGGTCAACCCGGTGCGGCTGATCGGCCAGCGGACCGCGGCGTGGGAGATCTGCGACGTGCTCGGCCAGGCGCCGGACTTCCACTGCCTGCCGGTCGGCAACGCTGGCAACATCACCGCGTACTGGCAGGGCTACCAGGCGTACGAGCAGGGCCTGCCGAAGATGTACGGCTTCCAGGCCGCGGGCGCGGCGCCGCTGGTGTCCGGCGTGCCGGTGGCGAACCCGGAGACCATCGCGACCGCGATCCGGGTCGGCAGCCCGGCGTCGTGGACCGGTGCCATCACCGCCCGCGACGAGTCCGGTGGCCTGATCGACGCGGTCACCGACGACCAGATCCTGGCGGCGTACCGGTTGCTCGCGGGCAGCGAGGGCATCTTCGTGGAGCCCGCGTCGGCCGCGTCCATCGCCGGTCTGCTGATGACCGCCGAGGACGGGCGGCTGCCTCGCGGGTCCACGGTTGTGTGCACCGTCACGGGCCACGGTCTGAAGGACCCCGACACCGCGTTGCTCGGCGTCACCGAGGTCGAGCCGGTCCCGGTCGACCCCGGCGCGGTCGCGCACGCGTTGGAGCTCGCGTGAGGTTCCTGGTCTCCGTTCCCGCGTCGACCGCGAACCTCGGTTCCGGGTTCGACGCGCTGGGCATGGCGCTCGGCCTGTACGACGAGATCGAGGTCGCCGTTGCGGACGGTCTTTCGATCACTGTGGACGGCGCCGGATCGGGTGATGTCCCGCTCGACGAGAGCCATCTCGTCGTGCGGGCCGTCCGCGCCGCCGGGTACACCGGTGGGCTCGCCCTGAAATGCCGCAACGTCATTCCGCACGCACGTGGACTGGGCTCGTCGGCCGCCGCGATCGTGGCGGGTGTCGCAGCCGGATTCACCCTGACGGGTCGCGAGTTGGACACGGACGCGTTGCAAATCGCTGCTGAATTCGAAGGTCACGCGGACAACGCGGCGGCGTCTTTGTTCGGCGGCGTTGTCGTTGCGTGGTCCGAAGGAGAGCGGTATCGGGCGGTCCGGATGGAGCCCGACGCACGGGTGCGCCCGGTCGTGCTGATCCCGTCCCAGGAGTCGTCCACCAAGACCACGCGCGGTCTGCTTCCGGCCGAAGTGCCGCACGCGGACGCCGCGCACGCCGCGGGACGGGCTGCCCTGGCGGTGCACGCGCTGACGTCGGATCCGTCGGTTCTCCTTGCCGCTACTGAGGATCGCCTCCACCAGAACTACCGCGAGCCCGCGTGGCCCGACACCGTTCGGGTGATCAACGATCTTCGCAAGCTCGGTGTTCCCGCGTGCGTGTCCGGAGCGGGACCCACCGTGATCGCGTTCGGCGACCTGCCGGACGAGGTCGACGTCCACGGCTTCGACGTGCGGAGACTCGACGTCGACACCGCCGGCGTGCGTGTTCGTCCATTGGACTGACACGCCCGACCCCGGTTGTTGCACAGCGGGAGACCGGCGTCTACCCTCGGGGGCGATCAGTCACCGCGCGCACGGGCGCCGGTGTCGCGCCCGGACACTCGTTCCGGGTCGCAATCCTTTTGTGTTCCGGCCCTGTGCCGTGCGGGCGGGGCGGACGCAAGAGAGGCACCCGATCGCCGTGTGACCTGAGAAAAGTCCCGTGCCTGCCGGAAGCGGTGTGTGCTTCCGTCTGCATCGGACTTGACCGTCGTTCCCCAGTTGACGCGGGAAGGCGGGTCCGCTGGGCCGCGTAGGAGGCGGGGCCTGGTCAGGAAGGACATGTGTGAGCAACACCGATTTGCTGAGCAGCGATGTCGCAGCTGCTTCTGGTTCTGGAGCCGAGGAGAACGCTCTGTCCACCCCTTCGAACGGCACGACGCCGCGCCGCCGCGCGGGTCTGTCCGGCATGGTGCTCGCTGAGTTGCGCGAGCTCGCCGGCCAACTGGGCATCACCGGAACCGCAGGCCTGCGCAAGGGCGACCTGATCGCGGCCATCAAGGAGAAGCAGGGCTCCGGCGCCCCCGCGAAAGCCGAGAAGCCGGCGAAGACCGAGAAGGTCGCCGCCAAGGCTTCGGCTCCGGCCGCCGAGAAGCCCGCAGCTGCCGAAAAGCCTGTTCAGCAGCAGCTCGACGTGGCGGAGAAGCCCGCCGTCGTCGCAGCTCCCGCCGAGGCCGGCTCGTCCGAGGAGGGCGGCCGCCGAGGCAACCGCCGTCGTCGTTCCGGCCGTGGTGGCGGGAACGCCGAGGCCGGCGAGGGCCAGCAGTCCGAGCAGCGCGCCGAGCGGCAGGAGCGCGCTGAGCGTCCCGAGCGTTCCGGCGAGCGCCAGGAGCGTTCGGACCGCGGCGAGCGCCAGGAGCGTGGCGACCGTCAGGACCGGGGCGAGCGCCAGGACCGCGGTGACCGGGGCGGCCGTGACCGCAACCGCGACCGCGACCGCCAGGGCGGCCAGCAGCAGGGTGACGACGAGGAAGGCGGCCGTCGTGGCCGGTTCCGCGACCGTCGCCGCCGCGGTGGCCGTGGCGAGGGCGGCGAGCGTCAGGACCGCGAGACCGAGGTGCGCGAGGACGACGTCCTGCTCCCCGTCGCGGGCATCCTCGACGTGCTGGAGAACTACGCGTTCGTCCGCACGTCGGGCTACCTGGCCGGCTCGAACGACGTCTACGTCTCGTTGTCGCTGGTCCGCAAGTACGGCCTGCGCCGCGGTGACGCCATCACCGGCGCCGTCCGCCAGCCGCGCGAGGGCGAGCAGCAGCGCCAGAAGTTCAACCCGCTGGTCCGCGTCGACAAGATCAACGGCCTGGACCCGGAAGAGGCGCGCAACCGCCCGGACTTCACCAAGCTGACGCCGCTCTACCCGAACGAGCGCCTGCGCCTGGAGACCGAGCCGCACATCCTCACCACCCGCGTCATCGACCTGGTGATGCCGATCGGCAAGGGCCAGCGCGCCCTGATCGTGTCGCCGCCGAAGGCCGGCAAGACCTCGGTGCTGCAGGCGATCGCCAACGCGATCACCAAGAACAACCCCGAGTGCCACCTGATGGTCGTCCTGGTCGACGAGCGTCCGGAAGAGGTCACCGACATGCAGCGTTCGGTGAAGGGCGAGGTCATCGCCTCGACCTTCGACCGGCCGCCGTCGGACCACACCACCATCTCGGAGCTCGCGATCGAGCGGGCCAAGCGCCTGGTCGAGATGGGCCACGACGTGGTCGTGCTGCTCGACTCGATCACGCGTCTGGGCCGTGCGTACAACCTGGCGGCGCCGGCTTCCGGCCGCATCCTGTCCGGTGGTGTCGACTCGACCGCGCTGTACCCGCCGAAGCGGTTCCTGGGTGCTGCTCGCAACATCGAGGGCGGCGGCTCGCTGACCGTCATCGCCACCGCGCTGGTGGAGACCGGTTCCGCCGGTGACTCGGTGATCTTCGAGGAGTTCAAGGGCACGGGCAACGCCGAGCTCAAGCTGGACCGGAAGATCGCGGACAAGCGGACGTTCCCGGCTGTGGACGTCGACTCGTCCGGTACCCGCAAGGAAGAGCTGCTGCTGTCGCCGGATGAGATGGCGGTCACGCACAAGCTGCGTCGGGTGCTGCACGCGTTGGACGGCCAGCAGGCCATCGACCTGCTGCTCGACCGGCTCCGCAAGTCGCGCACCAACATCGAGTTCCTGATGCAGGTCGCGAAGACGACGCCGGGCGCCGAGCAGGACTGATCGCCCGCGCAAGTTTCACGTGAAAAGACCCCCGGTGCAGGTCACCGGGGGTCTTTTTCTACTCGTTCACTCGAACGCCAGCGCCCACCCCCGCTGCTCCTGGGTGCACGCGGGGAGCTTTCGTTCGCTCCTCGTGCACGAAAGGGCCCCGCGTGCGGCAAAGCGAGGGAGTTAGCGGCAGTTCGAGGCTGGTTGGCTCTCGTCGTTCTGCACCAGGCACTGGAACACCAAGCCGAGCAGGACTGGAAGCCCGACCACGGTCGTGACCAGGGCCGGTACCTCCACGGCGCCCATCAGGACGCCGAACACCAGTACGGCGGCGAGGTAGGGCCACCTCAGCCAGGTGCGTTGCCACGGGCGGCGCCAGCGGACTCCGCCCGACACGGCTGCGGCCACCGCCACGCCTGCACCGGTGACCACCGGGTACAGCGGGACCGTTGTCCAGGACGCGGTGATCAGGCCTGCTGAGCCCAGCAGACCGAACACGGCGGCGGAGAACAGGAACGGCACGGCCAGCCACAGGCGCTGGTTCATGGGCCGTTCGGCGGTGCAGAACACGGCACACAGTCTGATGGACGGCCACCAACAACACGGAGCCGTATGTGGCCGAACGGCTGAACCTTGCGCCGAACGGCGTATTGGGGGCGTTGAGCGGTTGTGACTTCGAACACCTCGAACGGCGGTGGAGAGGGGTGGGAACAACCGCGTTTTTGCACGTGTTGAAGGGTCTGGCAAACTAAACGGTCGAGTCCGGCTCCGGTTCACCCGTCACCACTGGGACCCGGCGGCCATCGTCTGAAAGGGACAAGATCTTGAAGGCTGGAATCCACCCGGAGTACACCGCCACCGAGGTGACGTGCAGCTGCGGCAACAGCTTCACCACCCGCAGCACCACCTCGGCGTCCGAGGTTCGCGTCGAGATGTGCTCGAACTGCCACCCGTTCTACACGGGCAAGCAGCGCATCCTGGACACCGGCGGTCGCGTCGCGCGCTTCGAGGCGCGTTACGGCAAGCGCAACAAGTAGCTGCTTCAACGGCGCCTGACCTCGGCAAACGTGCCGGGGCAGGCGCCGTTTGCCGTCTTGCAGGTCATCACTAGGGAGTCCTCACCGTGTCGCAGTCGCTGGACAGCCTGCTCGCCGAGTACGACGAGCTCGAGAAGAAGCTCGCCGACCCCAGCGTGCACGCTGACCAGGCCGGGGCGCGCAAGCTGGGCAAGAGGTACGCCGAGCTCGGGCCCATCGTGAAGACCGCGCGGGAGATCGAGCAGGTCAGGAGCGACCTCGAGGCGGCCAAGGAGCTCGCGGCCGAGGACAGGGCGTTCCAGGAAGAGGTCGACCAGCTCCAGGAGCAGCTTCCCAAGCTGGAGGAGAAGCTCACCGAACTGCTGTTGCCGCGCGATCCGCACGACGGTGACGACGTGCTGCTGGAGATCAAGTCCGGTGAGGGTGGCGAGGAGTCCGCGCTGTTCGCCGGGGATCTGCTGCGGATGTACACGCGGTACGCCGAGCGGCAGGGGTGGAAGGTCGAGATGCTCGACGGGACCGACTCCGACCTCGGCGGGTTCAAGGACGTCACGGTCGCCATCAAGGCCAAGAGCCCGACGCCCGAGGGTGTCTGGAGCCGGTTGAAGTGGGAGGGCGGCGTGCACCGCGTGCAGCGGGTGCCCGTCACGGAGTCGCAGGGGCGCATTCACACGTCCGCGGCCGGTGTTCTCGTGTTCCCCGAGGCCGAGGAGGTCGGGGAGGTCGAGATCGACGAGAAGGACCTGCGCATCGACGTCTACCGGTCGTCCGGCAAGGGCGGGCAGTCGGTCAACACCACCGACTCCGCGGTGCGCATCACGCACCTGCCGACCGGGATCGTGGTCTCGTGTCAGAACGAGCGGAGCCAGCTGCAGAACAAGGCGCGCGCGATGCAGGTGCTGCAGTCGCGGCTCGCGGCGCTGGCCGAGGAGCAGAAGGCGCAGGAGCAGTCGGACGCGCGGCGCACGCAGATCCGGACCGTCGACCGCAGTGAACGGGTGAGGACCTACAACTTCCCCGAATCACGAATTTCTGATCACCGGGTTGGGTACAAAGCGCATAACCTGGACCAGGTGCTCGACGGTGACCTGGACGCGGTGGTGGACGCGCTGGCCGCCGCCGACCGGGCAGAACGGCTCGCAGGCGGGTAATCCGACGTGAGAGGGGCGCGTTGTGGCCGAGATCCTGGTGAATCCGCAGTCCGCGCCTCTCGACCGGCCGGTCGACATCATCGTCGTCGGCCTGAAGCCCGGCCAGCCCCTCACGGTCCAGCTGTCCACCGGCGATCGCGCCTCGCACGCGTCGTTCGAGGCCGATGACCGCGGGGTCGTAGACCTGACCAGGCACGCCCCGCTGGAGGGCAGCTACCGCGGCGTTGACCCGATGGGGTTGTTCTGGTCGCTGGAACGCACCGGTGGCAAGCCGAGCCCGATGTGCCTGTCCGTCGACGGTGTGGGTGACCGTCTTCTCGAACGTCTCACCGTGCCCGAGGGCGTCGAGCGCGTCGAGGTGCGGGAGAACGGTCTGGTCGGCACGCTGTTCGCTCCTGGGGACGACGGAGGCGAGCTGCCGGGCGTGATCGTGCTCGGCGGGTCCGAAGGCGGTCTGCACGAGACGGACGCGGCTCTGCTGGCCGCGCACGGGTTCGTCACGTTCGCGCTCGGCTACTTCGGGCTGAAGGGCTTGCCCGAGCACCTCGTGGACGTTCCACTCGAGTACTTCGGCACCGCGATCGAGTACCTGGCGGAACGCTCCGGCGAGATCGGTGTGGTCGGCGGGTCTCGCGGCGGTGAGCTGGCGTTGCTGATCGGCGCGACGTATCCGCAGGTCAGGGCTGTGGTCAGCGTGGTGGGCAGCGGTGTGGTGACGCAGGGCATCGGGCCTGGCGCGAACCTGCTGCAGAAGCTGTCGTACGAGGCGGCGTCGTGGACGCTCAAGGGCGAGCCGCTGCCGTACCTGCCGTACCACGTGGGCGACGAGCTGCGGTCGAAGATCGTCAACGGTGAACCGGTGCCGTTGCGGCTCGCGTTCGACACCTCCGACGGCATTCCCGAGGACGCCGAGATCCGGGTCGAGAACATCGTCGGGGGTGTGTTGCTCATCTCGTCCGGGCACGACGACGGGTGGCCTTCCGCGGAGCTGAGCGAGGTCGCGCTGCGCCGGCTGAAGGACCACGAGCACCCGTTCCCGTTCGAACACGTCGTGTATCCCGAGGCAGGACACCTGATAGCGGGCCCGCCGCACCGTCCGGCGACCGACGTGACCTATCCGGGGCCCGGTGTCACCTTCTCGGGTGGTGGTGTTCCGCAGGCCACAGCGCACGCTCGGGCGAACGCCTGGAAACGGACGGTTGAGTTCTTGCAGGAGCAGCTCGGGACCTAGGGTGTGTGCTTATGAGCGCACACTTTGATGTCGTCGTCGTGGGTGCGGGTCCCGGCGGGTACGTGGCCGCGATCCGGGCGGCTCAGCTGGGGCTGAAGACCGCCATCGTCGAGGAGAAGTACTGGGGCGGCGTCTGCCTGAACGTCGGCTGCATCCCGTCGAAGGCTCTCCTGCGCAACGCTGAGCTCGCGCACATCTTCACGCACGAGCAGAAGACGTTCGGCATCAAGGTCGACGGCACCGTCAGCTTCGACTACAGCGCGGCGTGGCAGCGCAGCCGCAAGGTCGCGGACGGGCGCGTCAAGGGCGTGCACTTCCTCATGAAGAAGAACGGCATCACCGAGTACAACGGGTGGGCCAACTTCACCGACGACCACACGCTGACCGTCGGGGACGAGACGATCACCTTCGGCCACGCGATCATCGCCGTGGGCGCCACGACCCGGATGCTGCCGAACACGCAGAAGTCCGACCGCGTCGTGACCTACGAAGAGCAGATCATGACCGAGGACCTGCCCGAGTCGATCATCATCGCCGGTGCGGGCGCGATCGGTGTCGAGTTCGCGTACGTGATGCACAACTACGGCGTGAAGGTCACCATCGTCGAGTTCCTCGACCGGATGGTGCCGCTCGAGGACGCCGAGGTGTCCGCGGAGCTGCTCAAGCGCTACAAGAAGATGGGCGTCGACGTGCGCGTCGGCACCCGCGTCGAGTCGATCGACGAGTCCGGCCCCAAGGTTCGCGTCACGGTGACGAAGAACGGCGCGACCGAGGTCCTCGAAGCCGACAAGGTCATGCAGGCCATCGGTTTCGTGCCGCGCGTCGAGGGCTACGGCCTGGAGAACACCGGCGTGAAGCTGACCGACCGCGGTGCCATCGACATCGACGGCCGCGGCCGCACCTCCGTGCCGCACATCTTCGCGATCGGTGACGTGACCGCGAAGCTGATGCTCGCGCACACCGCCGAGTCGATGGGCATCATCGCCGCGGAGACCATCGCGGGTGCCGAGACGATGGAGCTCGACTACGTGATGATCCCGCGGGCGACGTTCTGCCAGCCGCAGATCGCGTCGTTCGGCTACACCGAGGAGCAGGCCCGCGAGAAGGGCTTCGACGTCCAGGTCGCGAAGTTCCCGTTCACCGCGAACGGCAAGGCGCACGGCCTCGCCGAGCCCGGCGGGTTCGTGAAGCTGATCAGCGACGCCAAGCACGGCGAGCTGCTCGGCGGCCACATCATCGGCCCCGAGGCCACCGAGCTGCTGCCCGAGCTGACTTTGGCGCAGCAGTGGGACCTCACCGTCCACGAGGTCGCGCGGAACGTCCACGCGCACCCGACGCTGTCGGAGGCCGTCAAGGAAGCCGTGCACGGCCTCGCCGGGCACATGATCAACTTCTGAGATACCTTCTCGCTGATGATGAACCGGCAGCCGCTGCGCCTCGCGATCTCCGAGGCGGCCAAGATCCTCGCCGAAGCGGGCGTGGACAGCCCTCGCGTCGACGCGGAGTACCTGGCCGCGCACGTGCTCGGGGTCGAACGCGGGCGGCTGCCGCTCATCCCGCTGGTCGATCCGCCGGTGATCGACCAGCTGCACCGGCTCGTCCGCACGCGGGCGTCGCGCATCCCGTTGCAGCACATCCTCGGCTGGGCACCGATGGGTGCCATCACGGTCGAGGTCGGGCCGGGGGTGTTCGTGCCGCGGCCGGAGACCGAGCTGCTGATGGAATGGGGCCTCAAGGCCCTGGTCGGCGTTTCCTCGCCCGTGGTCGTGGACCTGTGCACGGGAACGGGAGCGTTGGCGTTGTCGATCGCTCATGCTCGCCCCGACGCGGTGGTGCACGCGGTCGAGATCGATCCGCAGGCGCTGGCGTGGACGCGCCGCAACGCCGACGCGCGGGTGGCGTTGGGGGACACGCCGATCCGGCTGCACTCCGGTGACGCGACGGACCCTTCGCTGCTGTCCGATCTGGACGGTCTGGTGGACCTCGTGGTGTGCAATCCGCCTTACGTGCCAGAAGGAACTCCCGTGCAGCCCGAGGTCGGCGTGCACGACCCGCACCACGCCGTGTTCTCCGGCGCGGACGGGCTGGACGTGATCCGGCACGTCGTGTCCGCGGCCGCGCGGTGGCTGAAGCCGGGTGGCGCGGTCGGGATCGAGCACGACGACACGCAGGGCGAGTCCGTGCCGGCGTTGCTCTCGGCCCGCCGGGTGCTCACGGACGTCGCGGACCACACCGATCTGGCGGGACGGCCACGGTTCGCGACCGCCCGCAAGGTCTCCTGAGCAGGTAGCCGGAAGTCGTGTTCGCAACTCGCCGTCCGGTGCGGTGGATGAAGGGCTCCTTCCTCCACCTGACGTGGATGAAGGCGCCCTTCATCCACGTAACTGCCCGGTAGGCGGGTTGCGGACAAGACCTCCGGCAAGGCGCTTGGCGCAGCACTCCCTAGAACAGGGCGTCGAAGGCCTTCGCCAGTTCCTTCATCTGCTCGCCGAGGCCGCGGTCGGCCAGCCTCTCCATCAGGTGTTCGGTGACGTCCTTGCTGGGCTTGGGTTTGCGCGCCTCGACGCGCAGGTCGTCGAGCGCTTCGATGGTCGCCGTCGGTGCCTTGGCGTCGTTGAGGTCCTCGCGCAGCTCGTCGAGAAGCCGCAGCACGGCCGCGACGTCCTTGATGTGTCCGATGTGGACGTCTCCGGCTCTGGCACGTCCACTGGTGCCGAGGTTGCTGCCGATCACCGGCCCCTTGATCTCGAACTTCCGCTCGTTCATGATTTTTCCCCGGTGGTGCTGATCTTCGCGGTGCCCGTGCGGGCCTTGCCGGCCGTGGCGATGTTGCTGGAGATCACCGGGCCGGTGATGTGCACGTTGTTGTTCGTCACCTGCATGGCCTGTTCCATGAACTCGGTGACCGAGATGCCCTTGCCCTGCAGGAACTCGCCCAGCGTGCGCAGCAACCGTGACTCCAGGACCTTGACGTAGCGCTCGACGTCGGTGAGCTGGAAGTAGTTGTCGACCTGCTGCCCGCCGGCGAGCTCCCGCAGGCTGACGCTCGCGCCGTACCTCGCCGCGACGAACGTGCCCTCCGCTTGGCGGATCGGGTTCATCCAGCCCACCGCCGTCGCGACCCGCCTCGGCAGCGTGGCGGGGAACCTGAGCAGGTCGACCAGCGCCTCGCTGAACGGGCGCATCGACTGCTCGGGCAGCACGTCGATCTCGCGGTACCGCGCCTGGATCGGGTGCAGGATGCAGGGTGTCCACTCGACGTAGAGCATCTCCTCGTCGAGGCCGAACGTCAGGTACGCGGACACGACGACGTCGCGGTCCCACGTCTCGACCTCGAACGAGCGGAAGTACCGCATCCACTCCATCGGCCTGGCGATCAGTTCGTCCACAACGGACCTGCCGACGCTGCTGCGCGGCGAATGGTCCTTGTCCGGCAGGACGATCCGCGCTTCCGCGTCGTCGACGTGGTCGATCAGCTCGATCGAGGAGATGACGACGCGGTCGCCCGTCCTGAGGTCGCGCAACCGGTGGCCGGGGGACAGCGACGGAGACCGGCCGGTCTTGACCAGTTCGTCCGTGACGTGCTGGTACAGCTCGGGCAGGGTGAACCCGGGCAGCGCCGTCTTCTTCTCCGGTGCCGTCTTTTCAGGAGCGGGTTTGAGCGGCAGCGCCATCGACCACGGTTCGAACATCGTGCCGGACCCGACGAACGGCCGATAGCCGTGGTAGACGGTCACCTGCGCCTGGTCGGGGTCGTCAGTCACGTCGTCGTCGACCGGATACCGCGCGAGCGCTTCGGCGTAGTTCGACTGCCCAAGCCGCCGGATCGTCCACTCGTTGCGCCACAGCTCCTCCGCCGGCCTGCTGGTGCGGAAGTGGGCGCGGCGGAAGCTCTTCGTCACGAGCCGCCACGTGATGTCCCGGTCCGCCAGCAGCACCGCGAAGATCAGCACGATCGCGATGATCGTGATCGCGAGCCCGCCGTCGCCGCTCTCCTGCTCGTACTCGTCCAAGGACCTGCCGCCGCCCTCGGAGAGCGTCGTGGTGATCTTGTAGAGCACGTACAACAGCGCGAGCATCCCCACCGCCATGCCCAGCGCGAGCGGCCCGCGCTCGTGCGGCAAGCCCTGCCGCACGCGCCGCCCGAGCCCGATCCGCGCCTCGGTCACGAGCCCGGCGGACACGGCGACCAGCAGCCACGACCCGAGCAGCCACCCGCTCGCGGCGAACAGCACCACGACCGCCAGCACCACCAGCACGCCGTCGCGCACCTTGCGCCGCGCCCGCGCCGCCACCGCCTCCCGCAACACCGCGCCGGCGTTGACCCCCGGCGACCGCGGCACGGACCGAGTGGCCTCCACGAGGTACTCGCGAATGGCCGCGTCCGCGAACTCCTCGTCGCGGTGTGCGGCTCCGCAGAGGAAGCGGGTCGTGTCGTCGCGCAACGCCGGAGAATCGCTTCCCTTCGTCACCGCAGGAGTTGACATTATCCTGTCCACTTTCTGTCATTGAATTCAAGCACCGGTTGTCTGTGCTGGTCAGGGGCATGATCGGACGGTCGGGAACGCGTATTTTCCGCTGTTGCTGGCACAATAGTCGGTCAAGGTCGAAATGAGCCGAAGGTGGACGAATTGCACATTGTCAATGCGCCGAACGAGGGCAAATGACGCCCGTCCCGGACGCCCCGCCGATCCGCTGCTTCCTGAGCTACGCCCACCAGGACGACGTCGTCATGGAGTTCGTCGACCCGTTCGCGTCCTCACTGCGCCACTACGCCTACGCCGACCGGGGCCGCGAGCTGGAGATCTTCCTGGATCGCGAAGCCATCGGCTGGGGCGATCTCGCCCAGCCGACCATCCGGGCCGCCGTGCGGGGTGCCACCGTCTTCCTGCCGGTGCTGACCCGCCTCTACTTCGACCGGCCGTACTGTCGCGAGGAGCTCCACGTCTTCTACAACCAGGCCTCGGTCGAGGGTGTGCGCAGCCTCCTGCTGCCCGTGGTCCTGCTGGGGCACGGCTACTTGACCGACGACAACCCCGACCTGGCCGTGCAGATCATCGTGGAACGCCAGCACCGCAGCGTTCGCGAGGCGTGGCTCGACGGACCTTCCTCGCCTGCCTGGCGCCGCACGGTGCTCGCCCTCGCCGGTGAACTCGTGGATCGGGTCGAGGAGGCAGAGCGACGCCTCGACGCCGGCGTCGAGCCGCACTTGGCAGACCCCGCCGAAGTCACCGCCGACATCGAGCGCTTCGGATACGACACCGCGCACGTCGTGCAGACGACCTCCGAGGTCCTGCAGGAGTTCCAGCGCGTCGTCAGCCAGGCGTCCGACGACGCGTCGAGGGCTGCGGCGCTGCTGCCGGGTGCGTTGCGGCTGCGGGACACCGCCCGCGCGTACGAACGCAGGGTGTCCGAGGTCGATCGCCTGGTGCGGATGAGCCCGGTCCGGATCGGACCCGGTACCGCTGCGTTGCGGGAACTCCTCGATGCGGTCGAGGAGCTGCTCACCAGCACGGCGAGGGCGGAGCTGATGAGCGTGCCGATGCGGCGCCCGATGATCGCATTCCGGGAAGGGCTCGTCACGCTGCGGAGCGCGGTGAACATGGTCAGCGCGTGGCAGGAGTAGCCAAATCCTGGTCAAATAACCAGCCGTCAGGTGGGTGTCCTGGCCGTCCGGTCCTAGTTTCGGACGCGTGTCCGAGCCGGGGGCGCCCAAAGGACTCGACAACCGGATCACCGGCAACACGACCACGCAGATCTTCGGCAAGCTGGGCAGCCCGGCGCAGATCCGCGCGGCCGAGGACCTGGCCCGTGCCAGGGGTAGTGCCGTGCCGGACATCGCCAGGTTGAGCAGAGGTGAGTTCTTCGTGGCGACCGATGCCACTGGATTTCATCTCACCACGGTGCCGATGTGCCTCAGTCACCACCCGCCGAGCCCGCCGTTGAGTGGACAATTCCTGGCCAATAAGGCGACGTTCAGTCACGTTAGGGCCAAACGGACCTATGTTCTCACGTTGGGGAGGGCACGCGGTCACGCGCTTGAGGATCCGCCGCCTCGCGCGTGACCGCGTGGGTGCCTGCTCAGAGGAATCCGTCCTGAAGCTCGGACAGGTCCGGCCGCTTCTTCGCGATCATCTGTTCCAGGTTCATCGCGCGCTCGTCATGGCCAGCACCTGTCCGAGGTGGCGGGCCAGACCCATGTTGTCGGCGGGGCTGATGGTGAACCAGCCAGCGCGGGTCTGGACGTTCGAGTAGCGGCCCTGGTGGGTGTCGATCCAGGTGACGGGCGGGAAGTCGCGTTTGGCGCGGCCCTGTCCGTGTTGGACGAGGAAGTGGCCGTTGCCGATGGCCGGGCCGGTGAGCATCTGCTTGGCGAGGCGGACGTCGTCGTTCTCCATCGTGCGGACGGCCTGCCGGAAACCTTCTTGTTGCTGCGGCTGGTTCTCGAAGGCTTCGGCCGGCACCGTCACGAGCTTGCCCGGACCTGGTCGTCCCGGCGGCATGGCGTTGGCCAGGCTGGTCGCGATCTCGTTGGGCTGCACCAGGTTCAGCGTGATGCCGGTGTCCTCCTGGGTCACCAGCACGGCGTAACCGCCGCGGGCTACGACGCTGGCGCGGATGAACCTCTGCTGGTTCATGTCAGGAATGCACATGGCGATGACACGGAGTTCGGGGCGTGCCAACAGGTTCAGCGCATCTTCGAGGTCCGGCTCCGGCCTGCCGCGCCGGGCGAGCCCCTTGCGTTCGAGGTCCTGGTGCACGGCCGCCTTGATGCGGGCGCGCTCGTCGAGCGTGTCCCCGTGCTGGCTCACGTCGAAGGGATAGGGAACACTCCCCGCCCGCAGGTCCTCCCAGAGAACCTCGAACGCGGGCAGGGAGAGCTGAGCGATCTGCCTCATCCGCCGATCACCGGCGGCGCGACCATGCGATCGTCGTCGAAGAACTCGTCCGTGGGCACGAGGTAGTTCGACTTGTGCTCCTTGTCCTCCTCGCCACCCTTGCCGCCGTGGCCGGCACCACCGGCACCCGCGGCACCTGCCGCTCCGGCCGCACCCCCACGGCCCGCCGCACCCGCACCGGTTCCCCCTGGGCCGGTGCCCATGACGCCGGCGCCACCACCGGGGTTGGACGGACCGAAGCTGCCCGCGCCACGCCCGGCCGCACCGGGCCCGCCCAGGCCACCCGCACCCATGCCACGGCCCGCACCGCCGCCGAGGCCGCCGCCGGGCCCGCCTGGCCGCATTCCAGGCCGCATGCCCGGTCCGCCGCCGGGACGCATGGCCTGACCGCCACCGGGAGGCCTCATGCCGGGCGGCAGCATGCCGGGAGGCGTGACCGGGGGCCGGTTCTGGCCGCCGGGCGGGTTGTTCGGGTTGTTGCCGGGGTTCTGCAGCGACGGGTCGTTCACCTGCGGTGCCACCCACGACGTGTTGGTCGTGCCGTTGTTGTTGCTCCCGGATGGCATCGTGGGCGCGTTCGGCATCCCGGTGTTGCTGAACCGCTGGTTGGCGTTGACGTTGCCGAGGTTGTGGGAGCTGTTGTTGGTGCTGCTGGGCTGCGTGACGCCCTGGTCCTGCGTGACCTGCGGGGTGGACTCCATGGCAGGCATGGACATCGCGGCCGACATCATCGTGTTGTCACGCGTCTGCATGACCTGCACGGCTTCTTCTTTGGCGCCCTGCTGCTTGTTGTAGGTGGAGATCATCTCGATGGGAGCGCCCACCATCATGGCTGGGGCGATGAACCCACCCTTGTTCGTCAGCCAGTCGCCGGCGATCTTCAACGGGTTGAACTCAACTGGCTCGGGCATCGCCTTGTTCGCCTGCACCGCCGCGTCCCGCTGCTGCGCGATGGCGCCGGAAGTGCGTACGAAGCCGTCGCCGGTTTGGTCCGCGAAGGTCCCCACCTTGGTCAGAGCCGCGCGAACCCCTTCCGCCGCGCGACCTTTCCACGCGTCTTGAGAACCGTTGACCAGAATCCTGAAATCCTCGGCCAACTCCTTGAACTTGCCGCCGAGTTCACTCCATGCCCCTGCAACGTTGGTTGCGGCACCAGGGTCGTACTTCTCGGTGACGAGCTTCTTCATCTCCTCATGCGGCTGGCCTGGGTAGTTCGCGTCCGGGTGCGGAACGACGGGCTTGACGGGCGCCATGAGAATCCCCCTCGGGCATTGCTACGACAGCTTCGGTGCGATCAGGTCGGCGGCCTTCGACGCCCGGTCGCATGCTGCCGCCGTGTCGCTTGAGCTGAGGTTCAGGGTTGCGATCACCAAGACCGATGACGACTCGCTCACCGAGAGTGCGATCGTGCAGGCGTTCTTGGCACCGTCCTGTGCCTCGACCTTAGTTGCGTTCAACCCGCCGACCTTGATCTCGGAGACCTTGTCACCGCTCAGATTGAGGTCCTTGACCCCCGACTTCGTGCGTATGCCTGCACGCACCCCGCCGCCGTCGGCGGCGCGCCACTCGCAGCCGGCGGAGGTGGCCACCTGAGCTTCCTTGCCAGGGTTGTTTAGGCCTGCGGTCGTCACCTCGGCCGCGGTGAGGAGGTTGCACGGCTTCATGGAGTCGAGAGGAGACGCGGCGGGCGTGCTGGTTGACGTACCTCCACCGGTGGTGGGCGTCGGCTTGGCCTCACCAGTGGTACCGGTGCAGCCAGCGCTCAGCAGAGCGATACAGAGCATGCTGGCGACTGCGATGCGCTTCATGACTTCCCGTTGAGTTTCTTGAGCGAGTCGGCGCCTGCCTGGTCGACGGCCTCGTAGGAGGCGCGGCTCTTCTCGATCTGAGTCTTCAGGGCTTCGATTGCGTCGTGGACACTCTTGAGCGTGTTCTGGGCGTCTTGGCCGAACGTCCTGTTGTTCTGGCTGATCTTCTCGGCGTACCCGCCGCCTAGCTTTGTGTCGGCGCTGAGATCCAGAGAACGAAACTGGACCTCTTGGAGCGCTGACTGCATTTCACCCAGCTTTTTGATCATGGTGTCGACCAGGTGCGGGTCGACGGACAGCTGCTGGGTCTCTGCGGCGACCGAGACAGCCTTGGCCGCGCTGACGATGGCGGCGAGACCGCCGCCGAAGATGCCACTCCACGAGCCGCTCGACAGCGCCCCGACCTTGCCGCTTGTCTGTAGTTCCTCTGACACAGAAGCTCGACCCTCCCCGATAGCGCTCTGTGGTCGACCTATGACCTTACAGTGGTGCGCCCGTTCGGGGGATGCGTTGAACTACTTAGCCCTGTTTGGGCTAAAACTTGGCCCTGGTCAGGAACGCTTTGAACGCGCTGAGTGAGAACGTAAGCGCAGGTCCAGAGGGGTACTTGGAGTCGCGTACACCTGCGTGGGTGGTGGTCAACGCCACCTCGACGCAACCCTCCTGGCTGCCGCTGTAGCTGCTCTTACGCCACTCCACCTGTTTCCCACCTGCGCGCCAGTTCGGTGATCATCCGCACCGATTCTTCCGCAGGCAACGCACGCCGGACCAGATGCCGAATGGCGGTTTCGTAGATCTCGATCTCTTCGGGCTCTTCGAGGAACAGGCTGGAGGTCAAGTTCTCCAGGTACACCACCTTGTGGCCGTTATCCCGCTTGAGCAGCCAGAACGCTCCGTTCAGCCCTGCGTGTGCTCCTTGGTTGGGGATCACGCGGACGCTGATGTTCGAGCGTTCTGCGGACTGGGCGAGGTGGCGGAGTTGTGCGGCCATGATCGCTGGGCTGCCGATCAGCCGACAGAGCACCCACTCGTCGATCAGCGCGAGCAGCCGGGGTGGTTTCGGTCGGTCCAGGACGGAGTGGCTCTGCATGCGGGTTGTCATGCGTGCCTCGACCTCGTCAGCGGGGACCATCTCGCATTCGATCATCAGGGCGCGGGTGTAGTCGGGGAACTGAATCAGGCCGGGGACGTTCATGCACTCGTAGTTCACGATGAGATCCGCCTTCTTCTCCAGGTTGAGGAGGGTGCGGACGCGTTCGTCGAACGTGGGCTTGGTGCGTTGCCACCAGCCGCGGCGGTCAACCTCGTGGGCGAGCCTCAACAACTCGGTTCGGCGTGGGCCGACGCAGCCATAGATGGCGAGGAGGGCGGCGATGTCCTCTGTGGAGCCTTCGCGGAGGCCGTTCTCGATGCGGCTCATCTTGGTGGCGGAGGCGTCGATGAGTTCCCCGGCGCGTTCCAGTGAGAAGCCCGCGGCCTCGCGGAGGCGGCGTAGTTCGTCTCCCAGTTCCTCGGCGCGGACGGTGAGGTTCATGCACCGCATGGTGCCGGGTCGTACCGACACAAAAGGTGGTTTGCCACACCGGCAAACCCGATCGGGTCAGTCGACACCAACAGGAACAGCCCTCCTGTGCAGACGGCCAACGCAAGGTGTGTGAGATCACCGCATCAGCAGTCCTCATCGGACCCTGGAAGAACGTTGCCGAGGTCACGGGCGAACTCGCCGACCTTCTCCAGGCCGGTACCTGGCCAGGCGGTCGAGAGTTCGATGATCTCTTCACCGAGTTTGACGAGGTCTTTCTCCGGCATGAGGCCTCCTGTGGTCGAAGGCTCAGCCCACGCGGTGGAAGTTCCCGGCACTGATGTGCACGACCAGCCGTTCCAACAGCTCGATCGGCATGGTGTCGGTGGACCACGCGTTGAGGCACAACCGGCAGATGGCGTCCAACCGATCAGGTGGCTCGAATGTGCCGAACACGGCGGTCACGGGATGTGGGCAGAGCATGAGTTCAAGGAAGCCAGCAGCACGTCTGCAAGGAAACGTGTTGCCCCACCGGCAAAGCCGATCGGACGACGGCTACTTCTTCACGCCCTGCTCGGCGATGTGCTTCGCCGCCGGCAGCAGCTCGTCGCGCAGCCCTTCCACGGGAGGCTGGGTGGACGAGACCCCTCCGTGGTAGCTCTGCACACTGACGTTCACGTCGCCCAGTTGGAAGTCGAGTACCCAGTCGATCCGGATGTTGCTCATGCAGGACTGCCCCGTGCCCACGGACGGGGTGATCGCCACCGGCGGGCCGAACGGGTGCTTGTCCGCCGGGTCGCATTGGTAAGCGTTACGGTCGATCGCCGCCTGCGGCTTGTCCCACATCTTCAGTGATGCTTCGAGCATGCGGTAGTTCTCCTTGTCCGAGCTGGCTTCGGGAGCGATGTTGTGCCGCTGGCACAGTGCGCCGCCCTGCAATGCAGACTCGGGGTGGCGTTCCATGGGGGTGTCGGCTGCCATGACGTGGAACTGCGTCTTTACCAACGCAGGCAGACCCGCGTTCGGGTAGGACTTCCGGTACGCCTCGGCGCTTGCGACGTCGCACGGGTCCTTGAACTTGTTGGCGAACGGCTCGGGGTAGATGTGACGCATCGGTGCCGTCGGGCCCTTCTGGATCGCGGCCTTCACCAGCGACTCCAGCTTGTCTGCGAACGCCTTGGCGTCCAACGAGCCGTACGGCTGCCTCTTCCCGGTCTGGAAGGCGACTTCGACGATCAGGTCCTGCTGCCAGAGGGAGATGTCCCAGGTTTCGTTCTTGCGGTCCTGGTAGTTGGCAACGGAGAAGCCATCCGCTTGGCGGACCGTCGCACCGCTGCGCTCTGGTCTCCCCTTCCGGGAGTCCATGTCCTTCTCAGCGGTGAATGGTGGCTGATACACGAAGACCTGTACCCACTCAAGGCTCTTCATCGTGTAGGAGCAGTGGGTGAGCGAGTCCAGCATGCTTTGGGGGATCGCCTTGTCCGCCGGGACGTCGATGTCCACGTAGTCATGACCGACCGGGCTCTGGTCGGTCAGCGTTATGCCGAGATTTGCCAGGTCCGCCATGGTGAGCAGCGAGCAGGCGTCGTAGACGGCTGTGTTGCCGTACCTGCGCGGTGGGCCCTCGCCGGGCTGCTGCTGCAAGAGCCCGGAAGAGCTGGTCGAAGGATCCGATGAGGACGGCGACGCCTCCGACGTGGAGCCGGCAGTGTTGTCGGCGCGCTTCAGCAAGAGGAACGCGCCGGTGCCTCCGCCCGCCAGAAGCAGTACCAGGACCACGGCGAGCCCGGCGAACAGGCCTGTGCGGGACTTGGGTGGTGGCGGCATAGGTGGGCCGTGTTGCGGATACGCAGGTTGTGGGAACGGCTGCTGCCCTGGGAAGGGCTGCGGGTAAGGCTGACCCGGATGCCGTGGTGGGTGCTGCTGCATGACTCCCCCGAATAGATGAGACGAAGTGAATCTAAGTGAACTGTGGCCATCCGGTGTGGCGGGTTCGCCGGTCTGGTGACTGAATGCCGTGCGGAATTCGGCTCAGGTGGCCTCGTCATCATTCGGACGGGTGAGGGCAGAGCACGCGTCCAGGAAGCCAGCGTCGAACACGGGCTGGAAGGGGTTGCTCCGCGGGCAAAACCGATCGGATGAGTCGGTAGCACCAGGCCGAATGCGGGACGACCGGCAGGGCTGGCTAGGCTCACCGAGGTGAGCACGGTCTACGACTGCAGCGAACCGAGCAACCGCGCGGCGGGTCTCGCCGCCGCGGCCGGTGCGGTGCGGAGCGGGCGACTTGTCGTCCTGCCCACCGACACCGTTTACGGGATCGGCTGCGACGCGTTCGACGCTGAAGCGGTCCGGGGTCTTCTCGACGCCAAGGGGCGTGGGCCTGACATGCCCGTGCCGGTGCTGGTCGGGTCCTGGACGACGATCGACGGGTTGGTCCTCAGCGTGCCGCGGCAGGCGCGGGCGCTCATCGAGGCGTTCTGGCCCGGCGGGCTCAGCATCGTGTTGCCGCACGCGCCGAGCCTTGCCTGGGATCTGGGGCAGACGCGCGGCACGGTGATGCTGCGCATGCCGTTGCACCCGGTGGCGCTGGAGCTGTTGCGCGATGTCGGGCCGATGGCGGTCTCCAGCGCCAACAAGACCGGGCACGCGCCGGCCGCCAGTGCGCAGGAGGCGCGTGACCAGCTCGGGGACGCGGTGCCCGTGTACCTCGACGGTGGGTTGAGCGGGGAGAACATCGCCTCCACCATCGTCGACCTCACCGGGCCGGACGCGCTGATCCTCCGTGAGGGTGCGGTGAGCAGGGAAGCGGTCAACGAGGTGCTCGGTGTCGAGGTCGAAGTGGCGCGCTGAGGCGCTGCTGCCAGAATTGATCATGTCGCCGCGGGTACCGTGGCGAGCACCCCGAACACTCCCGATTGATTGGTAGGCCCGTGGGGCCCGCATCCTCGTTCGTCCTTCCCGTGCGCGAGTACCTGCTCGTCGCGTTGATCGCTGCTGTCGTGACGTTTCTGCTCGTCGGCCTGGTGCGCGCGCTGGCGTTCCGGGTCGGGGCGGTCGCTTACCCGCGGCAGCGTGACGTGCACGTGCAACCGATGCCGCGCATGGGTGGTGTTGCCATCTATGGCGGCGTGCTGTGCGGCATGTTCGTGGCGCACCAGTTGCCGGTGCTGCGGGCGGCGTTCGACTTCTCCAACGACCCGTGGGGAGTCATCGTCGCGGGCGGTGTCATCGTGCTCGTGGGTGCGATCGACGACAGGTTCGAGCTCGACTCGCTCACCAAGCTCGCCGGGCAGGTGACGGCGGCGGGCATCCTGGTGTTGTTCGGTCTGCAGTGGATGATCGCGTGGGTGCCGTGGGACGGCGGCGCGACCATCAGCCTCGACCAGAACCAGGGCGCGCTGCTGACGGTGCTGCTCGCGGTCACCATGATCAACGCGATGAACTTCGTCGACGGACTCGACGGCCTGGCCGCCGGCATCGGGCTCATCGCCGCCGCGGCGACGTGTGCGTTCTCGATCGGTCTGCTCATCGAGCGGCAGGGCGCGGTCGAGGCCTACCCGCCCGCGCTGATCGCCGCCGCGCTCGCCGGCGCGTGCCTGGGGTTCCTGCCGCACAACTTCAACCCCGCGCGCATCTTCATGGGCGACTCGGGCTCGATGCTCATCGGCCTCATGCTCGCCGCCGCCACCACGAGCGCGTCCGGCAAGTTCAACCAGGCCACCGGCAGCGCCGTGGACCTGCTCGGTCTGCTGTCGCCGCTGATCGTCGTCGCCGCCGTGCTGTTCGTGCCGGTGCTCGACCTGCTGATGGCGATCATCCGCCGCACCCGCCGCGGCGAAAGCCCGTTCTCGCCGGACAAGATGCACCTGCACCACCGGTTGCTGGAGATCGGGCACTCGCAGCGGCGCGCGGTGCTGCTCATCTACCTGTGGGCGGGTGTGCTGGCGTTCGGCGCGGTGGCGCTCACGCTGTTCGACCCGGTCATCGTGGCCACGTGCTTCGTGATCGGGCTGATCGTGACGTTCGTGGTTTCGGTGATCCCCAGGCTCAGGGACACCCGCAAGCCGTAAACGGCGTTCATCTTGTTTGGCCCCGCTTAACCGCCGTTAACCGGGGCTGCTTGCGGCACGCCAAATGGGAGTTCCTACACTTCGGGACATGAGCGACGCGGACAAGGCCGTCACGCACGAGCTGACGATCCAGCGGCTCGCCGGGGAAATGTTCCGCGCGGCCGCCTGGGCCGCGCTCGGCACGTTTGTCCTCGGCGTCGTCGTGTCAACCGTGATCTGGGGGACCGCTGGTCTCAACGGATCATTGATCGGTGGTGCGATCGCCATCGCTTCGAGCCTCGTGACGCTGTTGTTGATGCGCAAGACCGCGGCGCTCGATCCCATGTTCGTGATGGTCGCCGCACTCGGCGGATTCATGGGCAAGCTGATCGTGCTGCTGGCTGCGGTGATCTTGTTGCGCAACCAGCCGTGGCTTGAGCCCAAGGCACTGGGAATCACCCTGGTGGCGACCGTGCTGGTGACGTCGTTCCTGGAAGCGAGAGCTTCCAGGCGCAGCCGTAGTCAGATGGTGGTGCCCGCCTCGGAAGGCGCCTGAGACCTGCTGATATGGTCCGCGCAGACCAGGGACACCCGATAGCAGGGGTGCCTCTGGTAGTCGCTTGCGAACCGTAAGGTACGTTAAGTCCAGATCGTGACGATTCCCCCGGCGGAGTGAACGCCGGCCGGGAGAACCGGAAGGAACACAGTGACCACGATGGTGCTGGCTGAGGGTGACAAGTTCGTCGCCCCCGGAGTTGCGGACTTCTTCCTCCCGCCGATCTTCGGCTCGGTCACCAAGCCGATGGTCCTGCTGGTGCTGTCGATCTTGATCATCGGCGCCTTCTTCATCGCGGCGAGCCGCAACCTGAAGCTCATCCCCGGCAAGTTCCAGTTCGCCGCCGAGTCGCTTTACGACTTCGGGCGCAACAACATCGCCAGGGAGCAGATCGGCGCGAAGGACTTCAAGCCGTTCATCCCGCTGATCCTCACGATCTTCTGCTTCGTCCTGGTGAACAACCTGTTCGGGCTCATCCCGCTCGTCCAGTTCCCGACGATGTCGCACATCGGTTTCCCGCTCGCCGTTTCGTTGCTCGTCGTTTACCCGGTGTACCACTTCGTCGGGTTCAAGCGGCACGGCTTCGTGGGCTACTTGAAGCACCAGACGGTTCCGCCGGGCGCGCCGTGGTTCGTGCTCCCGCTGCTGATCCCGATCGAGTTCTTCCAGAAGTTCGTCCTGAACCCGATCACGTTGGCGATCCGAGTTTTCGCCGCCATGTTCGCGGGTCACCTGTTGCTGCTGGTGTTCACCCTGGCCGGTGAGTTCCTGCTGCTCAACGGCGGTCTGACCGTCATCGTGGCGCCGGTGTCCTTCGCCTTCGCCCTCGCGCTGACCTTCCTGGAGGCACTGATCATGTGCCTGCAGGCCTACATCTTCGCGCTGCTGTCTGCCAGCTACATCGGCATGGCGTTGGCAGAAGAGCACTGAGTAACAGCACAAAGCCTCCGATCCGCGAACACTCGCGGACCGAGTTGGAAAGGGAACAGCAACAGTGAGCGCTCTCATGATCGCCCAGGAAGCCGCCAACGGGAACATCAACCAGGGCCTCGCGGCCATTGGTTACGGCCTCGCGGCCATCGGCCCCGGCATCGGCGTGGGTCTGATCTTCTCCTCGGTCATCAGCGGCACCGCCCGTCAGCCCGAGGCCCGCGGCGTCCTGCTCGGTCTTGCGTGGACCACCTTCGCCATCGTCGAGGTCCTCGCGCTGATCGGCTTCGTCGTGTACTTCATCGCGACCGCCTGACCTAACCCTTCAACGCGTTAGGAGACGTCGTGCACCGCACCCTGATCGT
The DNA here is from genome assembly GCF_040609115.1 of Lentzea sp. NPDC004782. Taxonomy (NCBI): domain Bacteria; kingdom Bacillati; phylum Actinomycetota; class Actinomycetes; order Pseudonocardiales; family Pseudonocardiaceae; genus Lentzea; species Lentzea sp. NPDC004782. The sequence continues at coordinate 20,771 of NZ_JBEXJN010000005.1, read as the reverse complement.
GGCCGCGGAGGGGGGACACAACCCCGTCGTTCCGCAGCTCGCCGAGGTCATTCTCGGTCTGGTCGCGTTCCTGCTTCTCTTCTTCGTCATCAAGAAGTTCGTGTCGCCGAGGTTCGAAGCGCTGTACGCGGAGCGGACGGCCAAGATCGAGGGTGGCATCGAGAAGGCGGAGCAGGCCCAGGCCGAGGCTCAGCGCACGCTCGAGCAGTACAAGGAGCAGCTGGCCGAGGCTCGCGCCGAGGCCGCCCGCATCCGCGACGACGCGCGGGCCGAGGGCCTGCAGATCATCGAGGAGCTGCGTGAGCAGGCGCAGGCCGAGTCCGCGCGCATCGTCGCGCAGGGCCAGCACCAGCTGGACGCGCAGCGCGCCCAGATCGTCGCCGAGCTGCGCGCCGACCTCGGCCGCACCGCCGTCGAGCTGGCGAGCAAGGTCGTGGGCGAGTCCCTCGAGGACGAGGCCCGTCGCCGCGGCACCGTCGACCGCTTCCTCAACGAGCTGGACGCCGTCGCGGCGCCGGCCAACAAGTAGAGGCTGCCGATGACGTTGCATGCCGCAAGTCGTGAAGCTCTGGCAGCCGCGGAACTGCGGCTGCTGGAGCTGGCCGACGCCACCACGTCCACGGATGACCTCGCCAAGCTGGGCGAGGAGCTCTTCGCCGTGCTCGGCCTGCTCATCGAGCAGCCGGCGCTGCGTCGTGCGCTCGCGGACGCCTCGTCGGAGCCCGCCGGTCGCGAGCAGCTCGTCCGCGGCCTGTTCGCGGGCAAGGTGAGTGACGGGACCCTGCAGGTGCTGGTCGCCGTCGTGACCGCGCGCTGGTCCAGCCCGCGTGAGCTCGTCGACGGTGTCGAGTCGCTCGCCCGCACGGCGCTGCTGGTGCGTGCCGAGCGCGACGGCCAGCTCGACTCGACGGAGGACGAGCTGTTCCGGCTCGGCCGCATCGTCGCCGGTTCGCACGAGCTCGAGCTGCTGCTCGCCGACCCGGCCGGGGCCGTGGACGGCAAGGTCGCGCTGGTCGACTCCCTGATCGAGGGAAAGGTCAGCCCGGTCACCAAGACGCTGGTGGACCAGCTGGTTCGCCACCCGCGCGGGATGCGCGTCGCGGACGGGCTCTCCGAGCTCGCCGACCTGGCGGCCAAGCGCCGTCAGCGCTCTGTCGCGCACGTCCGGTCCGCGGTGGAGCTGACCGCGGAGCAGATCGACCGCTTGACCGCGACGCTGACCACGATCTACTCGCGCCCGATCGCGCTGCACGTCGAGGTCGACCCGGCCCTGGCCGGCGGCCTCACGATCAAGATCGGCGACGAGATCATCGACGGAAGCATCGCCGGCCGGTTGGCGGCACTGCGCCGCAATCTCGCCAGCTAGCCCCCGAGCCCTTTCCCAGAACGAAGAAGTGAGAGCAGGAACGACATGGCGGAGCTGACGATCTCGTCGGACGAGATCCGCAGTGCGATCGAGAAGTACGTCTCGAGCTACTCCCCGGAGGTCAGCCGGGAAGAGGTTGGTGTCGTCTCCGAGACCTACGACGGCATCGCCATCGTCGAGGGCCTTCCGGGCACGATGACCAACGAGCTGCTCGAGTTCCCCGGTGGCGTCCTCGGCGTCGCCCTGAACCTCGAGGTCCGCGAGATCGGTGCGGTCATCCTCGGCGACTTCGACAAGATCGAAGAAGGCCAGGAGGTCCGCCGGACGGGCAAGGTCCTGTCCGTGCCGGTCGGCGACGGCTTCCTCGGCCGCGTCGTCAACCCGCTGGGCCAGCCGATCGACGGTCTCGGCGACATCGTCGCGGACGACAACCGCGCCCTGGAGCTGCAGGCCGCCACCGTGCTGCAGCGTCAGCCGGTGTCCGAGCCGATGCAGACCGGCATCAAGGCCATCGACGCGATGACCCCGATCGGTCGCGGTCAGCGTCAGCTGATCATCGGTGACCGCAAGACCGGCAAGACCGCGGTCTGCATCGACACGATCATCAACCAGAAGAAGGCCTGGGAGTCGGGCGACCCCAAGCAGCAGGTCCGCTGCGTCTACGTCGCCATCGGCCAGAAGGGCTCCACCATCGCGGGCGTCAAGGCCGCGCTGGAGGAGGCGGGCGCGCTCGAGTACACGACGATCGTCGCCGCCCCGGCTTCCGACTCCGCCGGCTTCAAGTGGCTGGCGCCGTACACCGGCTCCGCCATCGGCCAGCACTGGATGTACCAGGGCAAGCACGTCCTGATCATCTTCGACGACCTGACCAAGCAGGCCGAGGCGTACCGCGCGATCTCGCTGCTGCTGCGCCGTCCGCCGGGCCGTGAGGCGTACCCCGGCGACGTCTTCTACTTGCACTCGCGTCTGCTCGAGCGTTGCGCGAAGCTGTCGGACGAGATGGGCGGCGGCTCGATGACGGGTCTCCCGATCATCGAGACCAAGGCGAACGACGTGTCGGCGTACATCCCGACCAACGTCATCTCGATCACCGACGGTCAGTGCTTCCTCGAGTCCGACCTGTTCAACGCCGGTGTCCGCCCGGCCGTCAACGTGGGTATCTCCGTCTCCCGCGTCGGTGGTGCCGCGCAGATCAAGGCGATGAAGGCGGTCGCGGGTTCGCTGCGTCTCGACCTGTCGCAGTTCCGCGAGCTGGAGGCCTTCTCCGCGTTCGCGTCCGACCTCGACGCCGCCTCGCGCGCCCAGCTGGACCGCGGTGCCCGTCTGGTCGAGCTGCTCAAGCAGGGCCAGTACTCCCCGGTGCCCGTCGAGGAGCAGGTCGTCGAGATCTTCGCCGCGACCAAGGGCCACCTGGACGACGTCCCCGTCGGCGACATCCGCCGGTTCGTCGCCGAGTTCAAGGACTCGCTGCGCCGCAACCACGCGGACGTGCTCGGCGGCATCGTCGAGACCAAGGTCTTCTCCGACGACGCCCAGGCCCGCGTGGTCGCCGCCATCGCCGAGTTCAAGAAGCAGTTCACCGCTTCGGACGGCACGACGATCGTGAACGAGGCGCCGGAGAAGGCGATGGACGCCGACAAGGTCGCGCAGGAGTCGGTGAAGCTGCACAAGCCCGAGCCGGCCAAGAAGTGATCTGAGCCATGGGCGCACAGATTCGGGAGCTCCGCCAGCGGATCCGAACGGTCAACTCGACCAAGAAGATCACGAAGGCCTACGAGCTCATCGCGACGTCTCGCCTCGCGAAGGCGCAGACCAGGGTCGCGGCCTCCCGGCCGTACGCGGACGAGATCACGAACGTGCTCTCCGCGTTGGCCGAGGCCTCGGCGAACCTCGACCACCCGCTGCTGACGGAGCGCCAGAACCCGAAGCGCGCCGCGGTGCTGGTGATCACGAGTGACAAGGGCATGTGCGGCGGTTACAACGCCAACGTCCTCAAGGCCGCCGAGCAGCTGCTGCAGCTGCTCCGGTCCGAGGGCAAGGAGCCGGTGCTGTACGTGACCGGCCGCAAGGGCCAGGGCTACTACCAGTTCCGCCGCCGCGAGGTCACGGCCGCGTGGAGCGGGTTCTCGCAGACCCCGCACTACGTCAACGCCGTCGAGGCCGGTGACGCGCTGGTGTCGGCGTTCCTGGAGGGCACGGAGAACGGCGCGCAGGGCGTGGACGAGATCCACGTCGTGTACACCGAGTTCAAGTCCATGCTCAGCCAGACGCCGGCCGCCAGGCGGATCGCGCCGATGGAGGTCGAGTACACGGGCGAGGCCCCCACGGGCCCGCGCGCGGTGTACGACTTCGAGCCCAGCGCGGAGGCGCTGCTCGGTGCGATGCTGCCCAAGTACGTGAAGACGCGCCTGTTCTCCGCCATGCTGGAGGCCGCGGCTTCGGAGTCGGCGGCTCGTCGTACGGCCATGAAGGCCGCGACGGACAACGCGACGGAGCTGGTCCGGAACCTCAGCCGGGCGGCGAACTCGGCCCGTCAGGCCCAGATCACCCAGGAGATCAGCGAGATCGTCGGTGGCGCTGCCGCGCTTACCGGTGGCGCAGGAAGTGATGAGTGACATGAGTGCTACTGCCACCACCACCCGCACCGGCCGTGTGGTCCGGGTGATCGGTGCGGTCGTCGACGTGGAGTTCCCGCGCGACGCCGTGCCGGAGCTGTTCAACGCCCTGAACGTGGAGATCACGTTCGAGGCCGTCGCCAAGACGCTGACCCTCGAGGTCGCGCAGCACCTCGGCGACAACCTCGTCCGCACCATCTCGATGCAGCCGACCGACGGTCTGGTCCGCGGTGCCACCGTGACCGACACCGGCGCTGCCATCTCGGTTCCCGTCGGTGACGTCGTCAAGGGCCACGTGTTCAACGCCCTCGGCGACTGCCTCGACCAGCCGGGCCTCGGCCGCGACGGCGAGCAGTGGGGCATCCACCGCAAGGCCCCGTCGTTCGACCAGCTCGAGGGCAAGACCGAGATCCTCGAGACCGGCATCAAGGTCATCGACCTCCTCACCCCGTACGTCAAGGGCGGCAAGATCGGCCTGTTCGGCGGCGCGGGTGTCGGCAAGACCGTGCTCATCCAGGAGATGATCACGCGTATCGCGCGTGAGTTCTCCGGCACCTCGGTCTTCGCCGGCGTCGGTGAGCGCACCCGTGAGGGCACCGACCTCCTCCTGGAGATGGAGGAGATGGAGGTCCTCCAGGACACCGCGCTGGTGTTCGGTCAGATGGACGAGCCGCCGGGCACGCGTATGCGCGTTGCCCTGTCCGCTCTCACGATGGCGGAGTACTTCCGCGACGTGCAGAACCAGGACGTGCTGCTCTTCATCGACAACATCTTCCGCTTCACCCAGGCCGGTTCCGAGGTGTCGACCCTGCTGGGCCGCATGCCTTCCGCCGTGGGTTACCAGCCGACGCTGGCCGACGAGATGGGTGAGCTCCAGGAGCGCATCACCTCGACGCGCGGTAAGTCGATCACCTCGCTGCAGGCCATTTACGTGCCCGCGGACGACTACACCGACCCCGCCCCGGCGACCACCTTCGCCCACCTGGACGCGACGACGGAGCTCTCCCGTCCGATCTCCCAGAAGGGCATCTACCCGGCCGTCGACCCGCTGTCGTCGTCGTCTCGAATCCTCGAGCCGTCGATCGTGGGCGACGAGCACTACCGGGTGGCCCAGGAGGTGAAGCGGATCCTGCAGAAGTACAAGGAGCTGCAGGACATCATCGCCATCCTCGGCATGGACGAGCTGTCCGAGGAGGACAAGGTCCTCGTCGGTCGTGCGCGTCGTCTCGAGCGCTTCCTCGGCCAGAACTTCTTCGTCGCGGAGAAGTTCACCGGTCAGAAGGGCTCCTTCGTGCCGATCAAGGAGACCGTCGAGGCGTTCGACCGCGTCTGCAAGGGCGAGTTCGACCACTACCCGGAGCAGGCGTTCTTCTCCTGCGGCGGGTTGGACGACGTCGAGGCCAACGCGAAGAAGCTCGCCGGCAACTGAGCCAGGGCTTTGCCGAAGGGCCGTTCCTCCTTTGTGGAGGGACGGCCCTTCGGGCGTTAAAGCGGTCGTGTCGCGATGCGAGGTGGTGGCACAGTCGGGGCATGTCCCGACACGCGCCCTACGACGATCCTGGCACCCCTGACACCCGGTCGGCCTGGCGGTACCTGTGGTGGCTGGTGCGGATGCAGCGCCGGCGGGTGCTCGCGGGGGCGTGGTGGGGGTCGCTGTGGATGTGCGGGCTGATCTTGCCGCCGTACCTCATCTCGCAGGCGATCGAAGCGCTCAGGGCGAACGACCGCACGGCGTTGGTGTGGTGGAGTGCGGCGCTGCTCGTGGTGGCGGCGTTGCTGGCCCTTGTCGGGGTGGCGAGGCACCGCACGATGACGTTGGTGCGCACCGATGCGGCGCTCAGGACCGCGCAGGTCGTCGTCCGGCACGTCACGAGTCTTGGCGGCGTGGTGCGGCGGAAGCTGTCCACTGGTGAGCTGACGTACCTGCAGAACGGCGACACGATGCGGATCGCGCACGCGCTCACCAGCACAGGCCCCGGGGTGGGTGCGGTGATCGCGTACGCCGTCACGGCCGTGCTGCTGCTGCGGATCTCGGTGCTCCTCGCCGTGGTCGTGTTGCTGGGCGTACCGGTGCTGGCGGTGGTGACCGGGCCGGTGATGCGCCGGCTGCACGCGGTGGAGGCCGGGTATCGGCACAGTCAGGGAGAGCTGACGTCGCGGGCGGGGGACATCGTGGCCGGCCTCCGGGTGTTGTCCGGGATCGGCGGCAAGCCGGCGTTCGAGGAGCGCTTCCGGGCCATGTCGCGGGAGGTGCTGAAGGACGGTTACCGGGTCTCCGCCTGGTTGAGCTGGGTGCAGGCGCTGACGTGGGGGTTGCCGGCGCTGTTCCTCGCGGTGGTCACGTGGATCGTGGCGCGGATGGCCGTCAGCGGGACGATCACGGTTCCCGAGATGCTGGCGGTGTACCTGTACGTAACGACGTTGATCGTGCCGGTCAGCTTCTTCATGGAAGGCGCGGACGCCATACCGCGGGCCCTGGTGTCGGCGCGGCGGGTGGTCGACCTGCTCACCCTGCGGCGGAACGCAGATGACACCCGCGAGCCGTTGGACGTGCAGCGCGGCGTGCTGACCGTTGTCGTGTCGGCGAACTCGGCGTTGGCCCGCGACGCCGTCGAACGGTTGCCCGGTGTGGTGGCGGACAACGACGACTACCTGTTCCGCGGGACCGTGCGCGAGGCGGTGTCGGTGGGCGAGCACGACGACATCGAGCTGGAGCAGGCGATCTGGGCGGCGGCCGCGGTGGATGTGGTGGAGGCGCTGCCGGACGGGCTCGACTCGCAGCTGGAGTCGAAGGGCCGCAACGTTTCCGGCGGTCAGCGGCAACGGCTCAGGCTCGTGCGGGCGTTGCTGAGCGAACCGGACGTGCTGGTGCTGGTGGAGCCGACGTCGGCACTGGACGCGGTGACTGAGGCGGCGGTGGCCAGGCGCGTGAAGGAAGCGCGGTTCGGGCGGACCACCGTCGTCGTGTCGTCGTCACCGTTGTGGGTGGGGCAGGCGGACCGCGTGGTGCACCTGGACTCCTCCGGTGTGCAGGAAGAACTGGAGGAGAGCCGATGAACCGGTTGCCGGTCGCGGACCGGCGTGCGGTGCGGCGGGCGGCCGTGCGGCTGATGCGGGGCGAATGGCGGACGTCGGCCGCGGTTCTCGTGCTCACGGTGCTGACGGCGCTGGTCGGGCTCGTCGGGCCGTACCTGCTCGGCAAGATCGTGGGCGGCGTGGAGCGCGGCGGTCTGACCGTGTCCACTGTGGACCCGATGGCGCTGGGCGTGCTCGGCGCGGCGGTCGCGCACCTGTTGCTGGTGCGGTACAGCGCCTTGCAGACCGCACGTCTCGGCGAACGGTTCCTGGCCTCGTTGCGCGAGGAGGCGGTGACGCGGTCGCTGGCACTGCCGGCACGGGTCGTGGACCGGTTGAGCACGGGCGATCTGCTCACGCGCGTGACGAGCGACGTCGGCACGGTCGGGCAGGCGTTGCGGGACAGCGTGCCCGAGGTGTTCACCGGGGTCGTGCACATCGTCGTGGTGTTCGTGGCGATGTTCCTGCTGGATCCGGTGCTCGGACTGGTGGCGTTCGCCGGGACACCCCTGGTCGTGTGGGTGCTTCGCTGGTACCTGGCACGTGCGCGTGGCGCGTACCTCGCGGAGAGCGTGGCCAACGGTGACGTGGCGGAGATCTCCGCGGCGGTCGGCGAAGGCAGCCGGACGATCGAGACCTACGGGCTGCGCGATCGGATGGTGACCGCCGCCGAGGACACCATCGCGCGCCTGTACCGGGCACGGCTGCGGACGTTGCGGCTGCGGAACGTGCTCTTCCCGGTCGGCTCCTTCGTCAACGCCTTGCCGACCGTGCTGGTGCTGCTGGTGGGCGGTTTGGCTTACGCGGCGGACGGTGCCGGCATCGAGGTCGTCGTCACGGGGGCGTTGTGGACGTGGCGGCTGGTGGAGCCGATGGACCGCATCCTGATGTGGGTCGAGTTCCTGCAGCGTGGTGCCGCGTCGTTCGCGCGGATCGAGGGGATCGGGGCCAGTGCCGAACCCGTGGCGCCGGTCGGGCAACCCGAGGACGACCGCATCGAGGTGCGCGACGTCCGTTACTCCTATGTGGACGGACATGAGGTGTTGCACGGCGTTGATCTCGTGGTGCGGCCGGGAGAACGGCTCGCGGTCGTGGGCGTCTCCGGTGCGGGCAAGTCGACGCTGGGCAGGTTGGTCGCGGGCGTCGACCGGCCGGCGGCGGGTTCGGTGCTCGTCGGCGGAGTGCCCGTCGCCGATCTCGTGGCCGCGGGCGAGCAACGGATCGTGCTGGTGACGCAGGAGCACCACGTGTTCATCGGGACGCTCAGGGAGAACCTGGCGATGGCCGCTCCGGACGCGCCGGACGAACGGCTCCTGGAGGCGTTGCGGACAGTCGGCGCCCGCTGGTTCGACGAGCTGCCGGAAGGGTTGGACACCAGGCTCGGGGCGGGCGGCGTGGAGCTGGACCCCGCGCAGGCACAACAACTTTCGCTGGCACGGGTGGAGGTCGCCGATCCGCACACGCTGGTGCTGGACGAGGCGACGTCGTCGTTGGACCCGGCCACGGCCAGACACGCGGAGCGCGCCATCGCGGCTGTGCGGGAGAGTCGCACGGTGATCGCGATCGCGCACCGGTTGCAGACCGCGCGTGACGCCGACCGGATCGCCGTGGTGGACGCGGGCCGGATCGTCGAGCTGGGGTCTCACGACGACCTGGTCGCCAGGGGCGGCACGTACGCGGCGCTCTGGCGGTCTTGGCACGGGGACTAGGCGTTTGGCCACAAGTCCTGCGCGCGTTCGCTGTCGATGATGGGCTCCTTCATCCACCTGACGTGGATGAAGGAGCCCATCATCGAGCACCTGGCACGCAGCGGTCGGGCGCGCAAGGGGCAGAACTTCTGACCAGGTGCTCAGGACAGTCCGGCCGCGATCCGGTCGAAGGCGCGGTTGACGGCGGCGATGTGGTCGGCGGTCACCTCGGCGGCCGGGTCGCCCGCGAGCATGCGGGCGACGCTGTCGGTGAACACGGCGCGATAGGCGCCCATGATCACCGCGGCGGTGATGGCGGGCGTGGGGTCGTCGCTGGTCTCGGCGATCAACCGGGCCAGGACGGCCTGCAGCTCGTCGGCCGCCTCGCGCGCCCGTGCGCGCAGGGCTGGTGACGCCACGACCGTGCGCCAGAAAGGCGGGAACCGCTCGTGGAACCCGCCCAGCGGGTGTTGCTGCTCGGCCAGCTCCACGAACAGCCGCCGCAACGCCTGCAGCGGTGACTCGTCCGCGGAGCGGTCGCGCACGGCTGCGGTGAGCAGCTCTTCGGCCTGCGGGTAGCGGTCGAAGAAGATGTCTTCCTTGCGCGCGAAGTAGTTGAACACCGTCACCTTCGACACGTCCGCGGCCTCGGCGATCTCGGCGATGGTCACGTTGTCGAAGCCGCGCGTCACGAACATCAGCGTTGCCACGTCGGCGATCCGCTGCCGGGTCTCGGCTTTCTTCCGTTCGCGCAACGACGTCATGCGTAAAACCATACCCGACTGAATTTTGAGTCGAGTACAGTTTTTCGCATGACCCATGACGTGATCATCGCGGGCGCCGGTCCGGCCGGCCTGATGCTCGCCTGTGAACTGCGGCTGCGCGGCGTCTCCGTGGCCGTGCTGGAGCGCCTGACCGAACCCGACCTGACGATCAAGGCCGGTTCGATCAACGTGCCGACCGCGGAGGCGTTCCACCGGCGCGGCCTGCTGCCCCGGCTCGTCGCCGCGCAGGAGGAGTCCTTCGGGCACTTCCGCTCCTTCCTCGCCAAGGCGGGCGGGCAGAAGGCTCCGCAAGACGTGGCACCGCCGAAGTTCGCCGGCCACTTCGGCGGCCTCTGGCTGTCCGCCGAGAACTTCGACGACGGCGACCCGGCCTTCCAGGGGCGCGGCCCGGCCGGTGAGGTCGGTTTCGTCTCGCAGCAGCAGATCGAGGCGATCCTGGGCGACTGGGCCGCCGAGCTCGGCGTGGAGGTGCTGCGGGGCGTCGAGCTGACCGGCTCCGAGGCGGGTGACACCGGCGTGACCGTGCACGCGGGCGACCGGACGTGGCAGGCCGGCTGGCTGGTCGGCTGCGACGGCGGCCGCAGCCAGGTGCGCAAGCTGGCCGGGTTCGAGTTCCCCGGCACGGCACCGGAGATCACCGGGCATCAGGCGATCGTGGAGATGGAGGGGCACGAGCGGCTCGGCCGCGGCTGGCAGACCACGCCGACCGGCATCTACGCCCACGGGCCCGTGCCGGGCCGCATCCTCACCGTCGAGTTCGACGGACCGCCGGCCGACCGCGACGCCGAGATCACCCGCGACGAGCTGGAGAAGAGCCTGCGCGCGGTGTCCGGGGTCGACGTCACGGTCACCAAGGTCCTCTCCGCCACCAGGTTCACCGACAACGCCCGGCAGGCGAGCACGTACCGGCTCGGCCGCGTGCTGCTGGCGGGAGACGCCGCGCACGTCCACTCGCCGTTCGGCGGGCAGGGGCTGAACCTCGGGATCGGCGACGCGGTGAACCTCGGCTGGAAGCTCGCCGAGGTGGTGCTGGGCCGGGCGGAGGAGAACCTGCTCGACTCCTACACCGCCGAACGCCACCCCGTCGGTGCCTGGGTGCTGGAGTGGACTCGCGCCCAGATCGCGCTGATGCGGCCCGACTCGCACGCTCGCGCCCTGCGCCACATCGTCGGTGAGCTGATCGAGACGACGGCGGTCACGACCTACTTCGCCAAGAAGATCTCCGGTGTGTGGCACCGCTACGACCTGCCCGGTGACCACCCGCTCATCGGCCGCAGCGCACCGGACCTCGTGCTGGCCGACGGCACGACCCTGGCCGAGCACCTGCACGACGGCAGGGGCCTGCTGCTGGACCTCGGTGGCGTGCCGGACGTCTCACGGGACCGCGTGCGCACGGTCAGCAGTCGTTGCCAGGACGAGCCTGAACTGCCCGGACTGCTCGTCCGGCCGGACGGTGTCGTGGCGTGGGCCGGTGGGGACGGGCTCGACGAGGCGATCAGGACGTGGTTCGGCGGTGGCTCAGGACCGGGCGGGCGGCGAGGTGGCCGGGCGACCGTTTAGACTCAGATCGACTCCAGACGACGAGGGAGATGCGCGTGGCCGAGATGACCGTTGAACTGGTCGCCGTTGAACGCCGCCTGTGGTCCGGCAAGGCCACCTCTGTATCGGCGCAGACGACCGAGGGCGAGATCGGCATCCTGCCCGGTCACGAGCCCGTTCTCGGTCAGCTCGTCGAGGGTGGTGTGGTGCGCATCCGCACGACGGACGGTGGCCTCGTCACCGCCGCCGTGCACGGTGGCTTCCTTTCGGTGACCGGCACCGGCGTTTCCATTCTCGCCGAGGACGCCGAGCTCGCGGGCGAGATCGACGTGGACGCGGCGCGGTCGGCGCTGCAGGACGCGGACGACGCCGAGCGCGCACGTGCGGCAGCGCGCGTGCGGGCCGTGGAACAGTCGGCCTGAGACCGGGCGCGAGGGCGCAGCCGTGGGGATCACCGAGATTGCCGGACTGATCCTTCTTGGGGTGGCGGTCGTCATCGCCTACTTCGCCTGGCGTCGCATCCGGCTGCTGCGTGAGGGTGGCGTGCACGTCGCGCTGCGCAGTCAGTTCGATGATCGTGGACGTGGCTGGCACCTGGGCGTGGGGCACTACCGGGGCGACTCGTTCGCCTGGTTCCGGGTGCTCTCGCTCGGGTCCGGCCCGAACCAGCTGATCTCCCGCGACGGGCTGGAGATCGATGCGCGCCGCGAACCGACCGGGCCGGAGGCGTACGCCATGCCGGTCGGCGCCACGGTGCTGCGGTGCCGCGTCCCCGGTGGTGAGGTCGAGATCGCGATGGGCCCGGACGCGCTGACCGGCTTCCTGTCCTGGCTGGAGTCGGCCCCACCCGGCCGCTCAATTCCCTGGGCTTCTTGACACGATGAACGGCGCTTTTGTCCATCTCAGGTGGACAAAAGCGCCGTTCATCGTTTGTTAGGCGTTGCCTCCGGGCTGCCACAGGACGTCGCCGTCCGGGTTCGCCACGCGGGCCAGGATGAACAGCAAGTCCGACAGCCGGTTCAGGTACTTCGCCGTGAGCACGTTCGTGTGCTCGGCGTCGTCCTCGATCAACGCCCACGCCCGCCGTTCCGCGCGGCGGGCGATCGTGCGGGCCTGGTGCAGCAACGCCGCGCCGGGAGTGCCGCCGTTGAGGATGAACGAGTCGAGCTTGCCCAGCCGTTCGTTGAACGTGTCGCAGTAGCCCTCCAGGCGGTCCACGTACGCCTCGGTGATGCGCAACGGCGGGTACTTCGGGTCCGGCACGATCGGCGTGCAGAGGTCCGCTCCGACGTCGAAGAGGTCGTTCTGCACCTTGCGCACGACGTCGTGCACGTCCGGAGCCAACGAGCCCAACGCCAGGGCCACGCCCAGGGCCGCGTTGGTCTCGTCGACGTCCGCGTACGCCTCGATGCGAGGCGAGGTCTTCGGGACGCGGGAGAAGTCGCCGAGCCCGGTCGTGCCGTCGTCGCCGACCCGCGTGTAGATCTTGGTGAGATGCACCGCCATAAACGGCACTCTATGGCCATACGTAGGATTGCCGCGTGAGCGAGCATTTCCGGGTACACGGTGGCGCACGTCTGGTCGGCGAGGTCGATGTCGTCGGCGCCAAGAACAGCGTCCTCAAGCTGATGGCCGCAGCTCTGCTCGCCGAGGGCACAACGACCCTCACCAACTGCCCGGACATCCTCGACGTCCCGCTGATGGCGGACGCCCTGCGCAGCCTCGGGTGCGAGGTCGAGCTCGAAGGTGACGTGGCGAGGATCACGACGCCGCAGGAGCTGAGCTACCACGCCGACTCCGAGGCGATGGGCAAGCTGCGGGCGTCGATCTGCGTGCTGGGACCGTTGGTCGGGCGGTGCAAGCGCGCGGTCGTGGCGTTGCCGGGCGGGGACGCGATCGGGTCGCGGCCGCTCGACATGCACCAGAGCGGCCTGGAGAAGCTCGGCGCCAAGACGTGGATCGAGCACGGCTGCATCGTCGCCGAGGCCGAGGGGCTGCACGGCGCGCAGATCTGGCTCGACTTCCCCAGCATGGGCGCCACCGAGAACATCCTGATGGCGGCGGTGCTCGCGAACGGCACGACGGTCATCGACAACGCGGCGCGCGAGCCGGAGATCGTCGACCTCTGCCTGATGCTCACGCAGATGGGCGCGAAGATCGAGGGTGCCGGCACGTCCACGCTCACGGTGCACGGCGTCAAGGAGCTCACGCCGACCGAGCACCGCGTGATCGGCGACCGGATCGTCGGTGCCACGTGGGGCTTCGCCGCCGCCATGACGCGCGGCGACGTGCGGGTGCGCGGGGTGAACCCGCACCACCTCGACCTGGTGCTGGAGAAGCTGCGGATGGCGGGCGCCGAGGTGACCGTCTACGAGGGCGAGGACGAGGGCTTCCGGGTGGTCATGGAGGGCCGGCCGAAGGCGGTCGACTTCGTGACGCTGCCGTATCCCGGTTTCGCCACGGACAACCAGCCGTTCGCGATCGCGCTGTCCGCGGTGTCCGAGGGCACCTCGATGATCACCGAGAACCTGTTCGAAGCGCGGTTCCGGTTCATCGACGAGATGATCAGGCTCGGGGCCGACGCGCGCACGGACGGTCACCACGCGGTGATCCGCGGCGTCGAGCAGCTGTCCAGCGCGCCGGTGTGGGCTTCGGACATCCGCGCTGGTGCGGGGCTGGTTCTGGCCGGTCTGTGCGCGGACGGCGCCACCGAGGTCTACGAGATCTTCCACATCGAGCGCGGTTACCCTGGGTTCGTGGAAAACCTCCGCAAACTCGGTGCCGACGTCGAGCGCGTTTCCTAGCTCTTCAGCACCAGCCGCGCGTTCGCGACGTCCGCCGGGAACACCATCACCCGGTACGGCGCGTTCCGCGAACGCGTGGCACGCACCCCGTTCGCCTTCAGCTTCCGCACGAGGACGTTCGCGGCCTCCTCCGTGGGCACGAGCGCGACCTCGCTCAGCAACCCGAAGTCCGTGCCGTCCAGATCCGGCACGGGCCGCTTGTCGTTGCCCGCGAAGTACCGCAACACCAGCACCAGCAGGCCGATCACGCCGAAGACGACCAGGGTCTGGTAGAAGCCCGTCACCCCCTCATCATGCTCTCAGTGGTCTCGATTCAGTGAGCAATCGCACGCGCAGCAGTGGTTACTGGCCAGTACGCTCCGATGAACGACGATGTGGGAGGTTGCTGTGCCGTATCCAGCTGACCGCGAACGCGACCGCCCCTGGGTGATGCGCACGTACGCGGGTCACTCCTCGGCCGCGGCTTCCAACGCGCTCTACCGCCGGAACCTCGCCAAGGGCCAGACCGGCCTGTCCGTGGCGTTCGACCTGCCGACGCAGACCGGTTACGACCCCGACGACGAGCTCGCGAAGGGCGAGGTCGGCAAGGTCGGTGTGCCGATCAGCCACATCGGCGACATGCGCCAGCTCTTCGACCAGATCCCGCTCGGCGAGGCCAACACGTCGATGACGATCAACGCGACGGCCATGTGGCTGCTCGCGCTGTACGTCTCCGTGGCGGAGGAGCAGGGCGCGGACGTCGCTTCGCTCGCGGGCACCACGCAGAACGACATCATCAAGGAGTACCTGTCCCGCGGCACCTACGTGTTCCCGCCGGGACCGTCGCTGCGGCTGATCACCGACATGGTCGCGTGGACCGTGTCGAACGTGCCGAAGTGGAACCCGATCAACATCTGCAGCTACCACCTCCAGGAGGTCGGCGCGACGCCGGCGCAGGAGGTCGCGTACGCGATGTGCACGGCGATCGCCGTCCTCGACTCGGTGCGCGACTCCGGTCAGGTTCCGCAGGAGAAGTTCGGTGAGGTCGTCGCCCGCATCTCCTTCTTCGTGAACGCCGGTGTGCGGTTCATCGAGGAGATGTGCAAGATGCGCGCGTTCGCCCAGCTGTGGGACGAGATCACGCTGGAGCGCTACGGCGTCCAGAACCCGAAGCACCGCCGGTTCCGCTACGGCGTGCAGGTCAACTCGCTGGGGCTCACGGAAGCGCAGCCGGAGAACAACGTCCAGCGCATCGTGCTGGAGATGCTCGCGGTTTCCCTGTCCCGCAACGCCCGTGCGCGCGCGATCCAGTTGCCGGCGTGGAACGAGGCCTTGGGCCTGCCGCGTCCGTGGGACCAGCAGTGGGCGTTGCGCATGCAGCAGGTGCTCGCGTACGAGACGGATCTGCTGGAGTACGAGGACATCTTCGACGGCTCGCCGGTGATCGAGGCCAAGGTCAACGACATCCTGGCCGGTGCGCGCGAGGAGATCGACCGCGTGCAGGCGATGGGTGGTGCCGTCGCGGCCGTCGAGTCCGGCTACATGAAGTCGCAGCTCGTGTCCTCGCTCGCGGACCGGCGTCGCCGCGTCGAGTCGGGCGAGGAGATCGTCGTCGGCGTCAACAAGTTCGACACCACCGAACCGTCGCCGCTGCAGGCCGAGGGCGCGAACGCGATCGAGACCATCGACCCGATCGTCGAGATGCAGGCGGTCGAGGCGATCCGGCAGTGGCGTGCCAACCGCGACAACGCCGCTGTGGCAGAGGCTTTGGACGCGTTGCGCGAGGCCGCGAAGACCGACCAGAACCTCGTCGAGGTCACCATCGCCTGCGCGAAGGCCGGGGTGACGACCGGGGAGTGGTCGCAGGCGCTGCGGGAGACGTTCGGCGAATACCGTGCGCCCACTGGTGTTTCCGGTGCTTCGGCTTCGGGCGAGGCGGGTTCGGAGATCGCACGCGTGCGCGACCGGGTGCGCGGAACCGGTGAGGAGATCGGCGAGCGGTTGCGCATGCTGGTCGGCAAGCCGGGCCTGGACGGGCACTCCAACGGTGCCGAGCAGGTCGCCGTGCGGGCGCGCGACGTCGGTTTCGAGGTCGTCTACCAGGGAATTCGCCTCACGCCGTCGCAGATCGTGTCCGCGGCCGTGCAGGAGGACGTGCACGTCGTCGGCCTCTCGATCCTGTCCGGTTCACACCTCGAGGTGGTGCCCGCGGTGGTCGACGGGCTGCGCGCGGCCGGTGCCGGGGACATCCCGGTGATCGTCGGCGGCATCATCCCGCCGGACGACGCGGCCAAGCTGCGCGAACGTGGCGTGGCGCGGGTGTTCACGCCGAAGGACTACGAGCTGACCGAGATCATGGACGAGATCGTCACCGTGATCCGGGAGGTGCACTCGCTGTCGTAGGGCTCTAGGGTCTCTGGGATGGTCGATGTTGCGCGTGAAGGCTCGGTCGTTCGCATCACGATGACCCGCGCGGCCAAGCGCAATGCGCTGTCCGCCGAGCACCTGACCGAGCTGCTGGAGGCGTTCCGGGAGGCCGGCACCTCCGACGCGGCGGGCATCGTGCTCGCCGCCGAAGGTCCGGTTTTCTCCGCGGGGCACGACTTCGCGGACGTGCACGCCCGTGACAAGGAGGGCGTGCGGCTGCTGCTGGAGCTGTGCACGATGCTGATGAAGACCATCCAGTCCGTGCCGCAGGTGGTGATCGCACGCGTCCAGGGGCTGGCCACGGCGGCCGGGTGCCAGCTGGTGGCCTCCTGCGATCTCGCCGTGGCGTCGCTGGACGCCGGTTTCGCTTTGCCCGGTGGGAAAGGCGGGTGGTTCTGCCACACGCCCGCGGTGCCCGTGGCGCGCTCGATCGGGCGCAAGCGGTTGATGGAGATGGCGCTCACCGGCGACGTCGTGGACGCGGCGACGGCGGTGGAGTGGGGCCTGATCAACAAGGCCGTACCCGCCGAGGAGCTGGACGCCGAGGTCGACGACCTGCTCGCACGGGCGACGCGCGGCAGCCGGGCGTCGAAGGCCGCCGGCAAGGTCGCGCTGTACGCGCAGCTGGACCGGCCGGAGATCGACGGCTACGAGATCGCGCTGGCTGTCATGGCCGAGACTTCGCAGACCCCGTCAGCCAAAGAGGGACGGGCGTCGTTCCTGGAGAAGCGGCCGCCCGTGTGGCCCGACTAGTCGCGAGCAGCTTCAGCGCATCGGTGTTCGGGCCGGGCTCGGCCTGGTAGATCACCAGGAACTGGCCGGGCGCCTCGCGGACGTCGAACGAGTGGAAGTTCAGGGTGAGCGGGCCGACCGCCGGATGCATGAAATCCTTGATGTCCTGGGTCTTCCCGCGCACGTCGTGCTGCTGCCAGAGTTCCGCGAACGTCGGATGATGGTTGAGCTCGGCCACCATCCGCTCCAGCCGCTGGGACTTCGGGTCCGCCGTCCGCCGCAGGTGGGCGACGGTGCTCTGGGCGACCCACTGCCAGCGCGGGTAGAAGCTGGTCGCGGCGGGGTCGAGGAACGTCATCCTGGCGGCGTTGTCGGCAGGGCTGAACGGCTCGTACAGGGCGTCCGCCAGCGCGTTCGTGGCGAGGATGTCGAGCAGCGAGTTCATCACGAACGCCGGCATGTCGTGCAGGCCGTCCATGAGCCGCCGCAGCTCGGGACTGACGACGTCCGGCGCATGGCCTTCGTCGGCGACGACCCCGGCGAGGCGGTGCAGGTGGGCGCGCGCGTCGGTGTCGAGCCGCAGCGCCCGGCTCAGCGCGTCGAGCACCTGCGCGGACGGGTTGGTCTCGCGACCCTGCTCCAGCCGGGCGTAGTAGTCGGCGCTGACGCCGGCCAGCACCGCGACCTCTTCCCGTCGCAGGCCCTTGACCTTGCGCTGGGTGTGGCTCGGCAGACCGGCGTCCTCCGGGTTGACGCGGGCGCGGTGGGCTTTCAGGAACTCTCCGAGCACGCCTTTGAGGATATTCATCGTCGGCCGCGTTTGACTGGGTGTGTCACACCTAGGGAGAAGGTGTCCTGGTTGGGCGTCGGTTTCGCGCCGATCGTTGTGGCCATGAGCAAAGTTGTGGTGATCAGTGGAGCTTCCAGCGGTATCGGCGAGGCGACGGCCCGTGTCCTGGCCAAGGCCGGGCACCAGGTGTTCCTCGGGGCGCGCCGGGAGGACCGGCTGGAGGCGTTGGCCGAGGAGATCGGTGGTGGTTTCGCACGGCTGGACGTGACCTCGCGCGAGTCGTTCCAGTCCTTTGTGGACGCGGCCGTGACGCGTTACGGCCGCGTCGACGTGCTGGTGAACAACGCGGGCGTGATGCCGTTGTCGTTGCTGGACTCGTTGAAGGTGGACGAGTGGGACCGCATGGTGGACGTGAACATCCGCGGCGTGCTGAACGGCATCGCCGCTGTGCTGCCGAGGTTCACCGGCGGCGGGCACGTCGTGAACGTCGCCTCGATCGCCGCGCACATGGTCATGCCCACCGCGGCCGTGTACTGCGCGACGAAGTACGCGGTGTGGGCGCTGTCCGAGGGCTTGCGGCAGGAGCGCGACGACCTGCGCGTCACCGTCATTTCGCCCGGCGTCACGGAATCCGAGCTGGCGGACACCATCACCGAGGACTTCGCGGCCTCGATGATGGAGGACTTCCGCAAGATCGCGCTGCCCGCCTCCGCCATCGGAGAGGCGATCGCCTACGCGATCTCGCAGCCTGATTCGGTTGACGTGAACGAGATCGTGGTGCGCCCGGTGGCCCAGCGCTAGGCGCCCGTGGTCGAGCCGGGCCGGATGATCATCAGGACGGTGACCGCGGCCCAGAGCACGTTGAAGATCCCCGTGTACACGGCCAGGTTCTTGAGGTCCCTGGTCTCGAGGGCCTTCTCCTGACCGGGGAGGATCTTCAACGCCAGCACGAACGCGGCGGCGGTGGTGAGCGCGATCGACACGATCACCCACGGGTGGCCGGTCACGCCCATCACGCCGGCCGTCGCGAACCCGAAGACCGGCACCGAGATGCCGATGAGGGCGTAGACGCGGCAGATGCGGTGCAGCAGTTCGGGGTTGCTGTTGTCGCGGACGGCTCTGGGGAACATGCTGGCGGCCACGGTGACCGGGCCGATGGCGATGATCGCCGCCAGGACGTGCAGCGAGAGGAACAGCTTGCTCACGCGGCCCTCCAGGCGGTGCCGCGGCGTTCGTGGGCGAAGAGGGTTTCCACTTCCACCGCCTTCTGGGCGCCGATCTCGCGTTCCACCAGGTAGAGGCCGAGGTCGATGCCCGAGCTGACGCCGGCGGCGGTGACCAGGTCGCCGTCGTCGACGATCCTGGCACGGACGGCGTTGACGCCCAGGGACTCCAGCGCGGGCAGGCCGAGGTGGTTGGTGGTCGCGTTCCTGCCCTTGATCAGGCCGGTCATGGCCAGCAGCAACGATCCGCCGCACACCGTGGCGATGGTGTTCTTGTGGATCAGCGCGGGAGCGAGAGCAGCCGCGGCCTTGCTGAGCAGCGCAAACGTTTCCTCCTCCGCGAGAGCGGCCGCGCCGGGGAGAACGACGAGGTCCGCGTCCGGGTCGAGCCGGCCGGTCGCCTTGAGCGACAGCAGGTTCAGGCCCGCCGGGACCTCCCGCGGCCCTTCCACCGTCACCAGCTCGGCCCTGATCCCGCCCGCCGCCAGCGTTTCGTACGGGCCGATCACGTCCAGCGGGTCGAACCCGTCGAACAACACCACCTGCGCGAGCATCCGCTCCTCCTCGCTTGTCGGTGATCACGACGGTAGGAGTGCGAGGCCGTGCCGGGAACTGGCTGGAATGCCATGTTCCAACGGATTCTCGCCAGCTACCGTGGTGGACGTGCACGAGGTCGCGGTGGTGGTGATGGACAGCGTGGTCCCGTTCGACTTCGCTGTCGGGGTCGACGCGTTCAACTGGACCGGGCGGTACCGGGTCCGGCTCTGCGGTCCGAAGAGGACCGTCAAGTCCGAGCTGTTCGAGCTGAAAGTGCCGCACGGCTTGGAGTCGTTGTCCGAAGTGGACACGATTCTGCTGCCGGGGCACGCCCCCGGCCTGGTGATCCCGAAGCGGGTGATCGAGGCGCTGCGGCAGGCCGCCGCGAGGGGCGTGCGGATCGCGTCGATCTGCTCGGGGGCGTTCGTGTTCGCGGCGACCGGACTGCTGGACGGGCTGCGGGTGACCACGCACTGGCTCGCGGCCGCGGAGCTGCAGGCGCGGCATCCGGCGATCCGGGTCGACCCGGACGTGCTCTATGTCGACAACGGGCAGTTCCTGACCTCGGCCGGCGCGGCGGCGGGGCTGGACCTGTGCCTGCACATGATCCGGCGCGATCACGGGTCCGCCGTGGCGGCCGATGCGGCACGGTTGGCTGTGATGCCCCTTGAGAGAGAAGGCGGGCAGGCGCAGTTCATCGTCACGCCACCGGTGGCGCCGCAGGGTGCGGAGCTCGAACCGGTGCTGCGGTGGATGGAGGCCAACGCGGCGGACGACCTGACGCTGCAGGACGTGGCCAGTCGGGCGGGGATGAGCACGCGGACGTTGAACCGGCGGTTCCGCGAGCAGACCGGCACGACGCCGTTGCAGTGGCTGCACCGGGCGCGGGTGCGTCAGGCGCAGCACCTGCTGGAGACCACGAACCAGCCGGTGGAGCTGATCGCGAGCAAGGTCGGGTTCGGGTCGGCCACGGCGTTCCGCGACCGGTTCAAGCGGATCGCCGGCACCTCGCCGCAGAGCTACCGCGCGGCCTTTCGGGGCTGTCACAACTGAGCAGGTAGCCGGAAGCCGTGTCCGCAACTCGCCGGCTGGTGAGGTGGATGAAGGGCGCCTTCCTCCACGCCAGGTGGAGGAAGGCGCCCTTCATCCACCTCACCGGACGGCGAGTTGCGAACGCGACGTCCGGCTGCCCGTTCAGCGCAGCAGGAACG